>JAEXPB010000393.1 GCA_023438965.1 Bacillota bacterium
ATCCCATACCGTGCCAATGGCTAAAAAAGCATCAAAATTTTGCCGTCTTATTGGGCAGACAACCTCCATCTATAATGAATTCATCACCAAGAAAGAGGAGGTATCATTTCATGAAGAAATTGCTGAGCATTTTGGCCATTGTCACGCTGCTGGTGAGTCTGGTTGCCGGCTGCGCGCAAGCAGGCGCAACGACGGCAGCAACCGCCGCTACCACCAAATCCGGCGGCACGACCGTCGTCGCGACAACCGCCGCTGCCACCAAGTCCGGCAAGACCGAGACTGTCAAGCTCTTTTCCACTGTCGGCGCATATAAAACCAAGGTTGAGGAACGGGTGGCCGAGTTTAACAATTCGGTCGGCAAGGAGAAAGGCATTGTCATCAATCTGACCACCGAGATTGACAATTCGGCGGCGGTCCTGGAAACCGCCATCAAGAGCGGCAATGCGCCGGATCTGATGAGCGCGGCCCAGAACCTGCTCCAGGCCTATGCCGATATGGGCTGGATCAAGGATCTGAGCACAATCCCGGAAATAGCCGACATGGTCAAGAAATACGCCAAGTATGATGTGCCGATGGGCACCTCCTACAAAGGCAAACCATATTCGCTGGCCCTGGAAATCCTTCCGATCAAGCTGGCCTACAACAAGGACCTGTTTAAAAAGGCCGGCATCGTCGATGCCAAAGGTGAGGCCAAAGCACCGGCCACCTGGACGGAAGTGGCTGCGGCCGCCAAAAAGATCACCGAAATCGGCAAAGGGGAATTCTATGGTATCGGCTTCAGTTTCGGCTGGTCCGCCGGCATTCGCCGCCTGATCTTCAAACCCTTCATCGCTTCGATCGGCAAGGGCTGGTACGACAATGTCAACGGTGTCTATGACTTCGAAGCGATGCGCCCGGCGCTGGAATTCCTGATGCAGATCAAGAAAGACGGCAGTTATTTCCCGGGCATCGAGACCATCGCCATTGACCCGATCCGCGCCCAGTTTGCCGATGGCAAGGTCGGCATGGAAATCGCTCCGGCTTATGACATTGCCGTCTACAATGACCAGTTCCCGGCCAAATGCAGCTGGGGCATCGCCGAAGTGCCGGCCATCGATCCGGCCAAGGCGAACAAAGGCGTGTCTATCCTTCGCGGCAACTATTACGTTTCCTCGGCAGTAACCAAAGAGCGGATGTGGGCGGTTGCTGAAGTCTTCAACTACATGCACGCCGACGCATTCTACACGAAACTGTATGAAAGCTGCGCGATCATCCCGGTCAACAGCGACATCATCAAGAATGCCAAGAATGTCCAGAACAAAACCGGCTGGATTGACATGGCCAAGATCGACAATTATGTCGCCATGCCGCCGTACCCGGACGGCTCGCTGACCCTGGAAGGCGACAACTTCCACAAGGTTTTCTGCAACATGTTCGCCGGCAGCATCACCATCGACCAGGCGATCGCCCAATGCAACAAGACTTATAACGACGCCTTGAAACAAGCCGTCAAAGATAACAAAGTGAACCTGGCCGACTACAAGATCGGCGCCGATTACTACAAGAAGTGAATTGCCCGTCACGGCGGCTATCAGCAGCGGCTTTCCGGCGCAACGGAAGGCCGCTGCTGTCCTGCCAGCCTCTACCTGCGCCGGCCGACTGATGCCGGCTCCCTGCTCCCGGATTTCCCGATCGAAACGAAGGAATGGTGCTGATCCATGAAACTGAACCAAACCCGTTGTCCCGGCAAACCGTTATTCCGCCCTTCTGCGCTGCAGGCTTATGCGATGTTGCTGCCGGCCTTCCTTGGCCTGTCGCTGTTCGTGCTGTATCCGCTCGGCTGGACGATCCGCTATTGCCTTTTCCGCTATGATGGCTATATGGCTCCGATTTATGTCGGGCTCCGCAATTTCATCCGCATTTTCACCAACAGCCCGCGCTTCTGGGAATCGGTCGCCAATACATTCATCTTCGCGCTGGGCAAGCTGTCGGTTGAGTTGCCGCTGGCCCTGAGCCTGGCCTATTTCTTGAATCAAAAACTCCGGGGTCGCAACATTCTCCGTGCGGTCTTCTTTCTACCGACCATCATCAGCGTGGCGATCATCGGCATTGTCTTCAGTTATCTGTTTGCAGCCCATAACGGCGTGATCAACGCCATCCTGATGCGCATTGGCCTGATGGGCAAGGAATTCGGCTGGTTCTCGCTCAAGTGGCCGGCTCTGGCCGTCGTTGCCCTGGCCTCGATCTGGCAGAATTTCGGCCTCAACATGATTTTTTTTCTGACCGGCCTGCAGAGCATCCCGACAGAAGTTTACGAGTCGGCGGACATCGATGGCGTCAATGCCTGGCAGAAATTCTACCGCATCACGCTGCCGATGTTGGGGCCCGTTCTGGTTACCGTCGTGATGCTGGCCCTGCTGGGCAGCCTGAAAGTGACCGACCTGGTGTTGGTCCTGACCAATGGTGCGCCCGGCGGCCACACGGAGGTCATGATGACCTATGTCTACAACGCCTTCTTCGAGTCCGGCTCGGCCAACAACTACGGCTATGGCGCTGCCCTGGTCGTGGTATCCGCGGTCATCCTCGGCATCGTGACATTTGCCTATCTCAGGGTCACGCGCCGGGCCAGCGAGATATACTGAGCGGAGGGATCGCATGCGCAAACGAAACGCCCCGTCGGCCGGCCTGGCTGTCAAAATCCTTTTTCTGCTGATTGTCCTTGCCTTCACCATGCTGCCGCTGGTCTATACCATTTCAGCAGCCTTCAAGCCCAACCGGGAGATCATGGTCGGCGGCGCGAATATCCTGCCGATCGAGTCGACGGCCCAGAATTTCATCGATGCCTGGAACCTGGCCCATTTCGACCGTTATACACTGAACAGCCTGTATGTCACCTTGATTGCCGTCGTCGGCGTCCTGATCAATTCCTCCATGTGCGCCTATGTGTTTGACCGGGGGCAATTCCGCGGCAAGAAACTCATTTATTTGATTTTCCTGTCCACGATGTTTATCTCGGCCGGCTCGATCACCATTTTCCCGATCGCCCAGCTGGCGGCCAGGCTCAAGCTCAATAACCTGACCGGCGTCGCGCTGATCAGCATGTTCACGATCAGCACGCTGAACCTTTTCCTGGCCATGGGCTACATGAAGACGATCAGCCGGGAGATCGACGAATCCGCTCAGATCGATGGCTGCAGCTTTTTCCGGATCTACTGGAACATGATCCTGCCGCTCAGCAAGCCGGTGCTGGCGACCATCGGCCTGGTCACCTTCCGGAGTGTCTGGAATGACTACCTGATGCCGATGGTCCTGACCAGCAGCAACAATGCCTCGTTCACCCTCGTCGTCGGCGTGGTCAAGCTCAAGAGCATGGGCGGCGAAGGCGCGGCGCAATGGAACCTGATGATGGCCGGCACTTTATTCTCAATCCTGCCGATTATCGTGGTCTATTTATTTCTGAATCGATACTTCATATCCGGCCTGACCAGCGGAGCGGTCAAGGGATAATGCGGCTGCGCGACCGTCAGACCCCGCTGGCCCGCCGCTCTCGCAAATAGGCTGCCCGGCCGGCCTCATACAGATTCTGACCCCGGCTGTCGATGATCACGACCACCGGGAATTCTTCCACCCGCAACCGGTGGATGGCTTCCGGCCCGAGATCGGGGAAGGCGATGACCTCGGCTTCCTTGATACAGTCGGCGAGCAGCGCGCCGGCGCCGCCGATCGCGCCGAAGTAGATGGCGCCGGCCCGCTGCATCGCGGCCACAACCGCTTCCGAACGGCTGCCTTTGCCGATCATGCCGCGCTGGCCGAGATCAAGGAGCGTCGGAGCATAGGCGTCCATCCGGTAGCTGGTGGTCGGTCCGGCGGAACCGATGACCTGGCCGGGTTTGGCGGGCGTCGGCCCGACATAGTAGATTGTGGCGTCCTCGATCGGGAAGGGGAGCGGCCGACCTTCGGCCAGGAGGGCGATCATCCGCTTGTGGGCGGCGTCGCGGGCCGTGTAGAGGATGCCGCTGAGATAGACGGTATCGCCGCTTTGCAAGACGGCAGCCTTCGCGCGGGTCAGGGGCAGTGTGACATGGTGTTCCATTAAATCACCTCCGAAGCGTGCCGGGTGACATGGCAATTGATGTTGACGGCGCAGGGCAGACCGGCAATATGGGTCGGCAAAGTCTCAACGGCGACGTTCAGCGCGGTGGTCCGGCCGCCGAAACCCTGCGGGCCGATGCCCAGGGCATTGATCTTTTCGAGCAGGCCGCGTTCCAGGTCAGCATAGAACGGATCGGGATGCCGGACATCGAACGGGCGCAGCAAGGCCTTCTTGGCCAGCAGGGCCGCTTTGTCGAAGGTGCCGCCGATGCCGACGCCGACCACGATCGGCGGACAGGGATTGGGCCCGGCCGCTTCCACGGCTGCCAGGACGAAATCAACGACACCGGTCAGGCCGTCGGAGGGTTTGAGCATCCGGACCTGGCTCATGTTCTCGCTGCCAAATCCCTTGGGCGCCACGGTGACCGTCAGCCGGTCGCCGGGTACAAAATCCAGGTAAAGCATCGCCGGCGTATTGTCGCCGGTGTTATGCCGGCTCAGCGGGTCACGCACGACGGATTTCCGCAGATAGCCCTCGGCATATCCCTGGCGGACACCTTCGTCGACAGCCGCAGCGACATCCCCCTCGATATGCACGTCCCGGCCAATCTCCAGGAAAACGCAAGCCATGCCGGTGTCCTGGCAGATCGGCACCTCGCGCTCATCGGCGATCTCGTAGTTCCGGATGATTTTGTCCAGGACCTCGGCGGCCACCGGCCAGTCCTCGGCCCGGCGGCTCTCAGCCAGCCGGCGCTTGACATCGCCGGGCAGGTGGCAGTTGGCCTGGATGCAGAGTCTCTTGACGACGGCTGTGATTTGGGCGGCTTCGATGATCCGCAGCATGGCATGATCTCCTGTCTGTCTGCATTATTTTCGTTTTATGTCGCGGCCGGCTGCTCAGTCAGCACGACGGCTGGCTGGCCTAAATCTTGTTCAGGTCGCTGATCCGCTGCTGGCCGTACTCGCCGACGACGCCGACCAGCAGGAAATGGCCGGTGATCGGTTCGACCAGCAATTCCTTGTTCAGGGTCAGCTTCTTGATCTCCCCGGCGCTGTGCACATGCATCCGCGGTCCGGAGCATTCGTGCGGCGTCTGGCCGATCAGAATATGATGATCGTCGAGGTAGGAAATTGGCAGGTCCTGCTCGATCAGTTGATTGACCGCCAGTTCCAGCCGGGCAATGTCGATGTTCGGTCGGTCGATGAACTTCAGGATGAAGCCATGACGGACGTCGGCATGCTCATAGTTTTCCCGGACACCCCATTGATTGAGGAAAAATTCACACAGGTCCTCGGCTGTGTGGGCCATCCGCCGGAAAGGGATCGACTTGAAGACAATGTCGGCGATGTCCTGCGGCTCAGGCCCGAACAGCGTCGGACGGGAGATGATCAGTTCTTCGCCGATGCCGATGATCAGGTGGGCATTGCGGTCGAGATAAGGATATACCAGCTCGAAGTGTTCGACAATCACCCGTTTGCCCAGTCTGATGG
>JAEXPB010000410.1 GCA_023438965.1 Bacillota bacterium
CCCGGAGGACCTGACGACGGAATGGACCGAAGAAGCACTGGCCCGCTATGAACAACGCCAGCAGGAAATCGGTTCGCCCGAATTGATGCGCGAGGCGGAGCGGTTCATTTTACTGCGCACGGTCGACAGCAAGTGGATGGATCATATCGACATGATGGACGACTTGCGGGACAGCATCGGCATGCGCGGCTATGCCCAGCATGATCCGGTCGTGGAATACCGCAAGGAGGGCTTCGCGATGTTCGAAGCCATGAACGCCGCCATTCAGGAGGATGCGGTCCGCCTGATGATGCGGGCTCGTTTCAATACGGAAAATGTCACCCGCCGGCAAACCGTGGCGCGCAACCTGTCCGAGGGGCATGCCGCCAGCACCGGCTTCAGCGAGGACGCGAACAGCCCGGCTGCCGCGGGCAGCGGTGCGCCGCCTCGTCAAGCCGCGGCGCGGACTGCCGTACCGCCGGCTGCCAAACCGGCACCGGAGGTTAACCAGAAACCAGTGCATCGCGATCAGGCCAAGGTCGGCCGAAATGATCCTTGCCCCTGCGGCAGCGGCAAAAAATACAAGAATTGCCATGGCCAGCAAGAAAACACCTGACATGGCTGGAGGTTGCACATGATGCCTTCACCAGACAAGACTGAACAAACACAATATCGCCTGCGTATCCGGCAAGCTGCCGCGGCCATTCGCTCCGTTTTCCCGCGAACACCGGATCTCCTGATCATCCTTGGTTCCGGGCTGGCCCCGCTGGCCGATGAAGTCCAGGAAGCGGTATGTCTGCCCTATGCGGACATGCCTGGCTTCCCGCGGACGACGGTTCCCGGTCATGCCGGCCGGCTGGTGCTTGGGCAGTGGAGCGGCAGAAATGTGGCGGTCATGCAGGGTCGTTTTCATTACTATGAAGGACATCCGATGACGGATATCGTCCTGCCGATCCGGGTTATGCAGGAACTTGGCGTGTCAGCCGTCCTGCTGACCAATGCAGCCGGCGGCGTTGATCCGGCCATGCACCCCGGCGATCTGATGTTGATCCGGGACCATATCGGTTTGTGGGCGGAATCGCCTCTGCGCGGCCCCAACCTTGACGAATTCGGGCCGCGGTTTCCGGATCAGTCGCGGATCTACGACCGTCAACTGGCCGATTTGGCCGCTGCCTGCGCCGGGGAGCTGGACATTCCGCTCCATCAAGGCGTCTATGCCTATTGCCGGGGCCCCCAATTCGAGACGCCGGCTGAGATTCGCCTCCTGCGCCTGCTCGGTGCGTCGGCGGTCGGCATGTCCACCGTGCCGGAGGCGATAACCGCCGCCCATGGCGGCATGCGCGTGCTGGCCCTTTCTTGCATCACCAACCTGGCAGCCGGAATGCTCGACCAACCGCTGAACCATGAGGAAGTGCTGGCGGTTGGCCAGCGCGTTGCGGCCAGGACCATCCGTCTTTTAGCGCAAATTATCGGCCGCATGCCGATTGATCACAAGGAGTGAAGGTAAAAATGGAAAGCCAGATTCGGGACATCAACCTTGCCCCGTCCGGCCGGCGCAAGATCGAATGGGCCTACGCCCACATGCCGGTGCTCCGGCGGATTGCCGCTGAGTTTGAAAAAACCAGGCCTTTTGCGGGACTGCGGATTGCCGTCAGCGTCCATGTCGAGGCCAAGACAGCCTGCCTGACCGAGGTATTGGCCAAAGGCGGTGCGGAGGTTGCCTTGACCGGCTGCAATCCCTTGTCCACCCAGGATGACGTGGCCGCTGCCCTGGCCGCCGCCGGCATGAAGGTTTATTGCGTACATGGCGCTGATGCCGGGACATACCGGGCGCATTTGGAAATGGCTTTGGACATTCGGCCGCACATTATCATTGACGACGGCGGCGATTTTGCCCAGATCCTCCATACCGTCCGTCAGGACCTGACAGCCGATCTGATTGGCGGCTGCGAAGAAACCACCACCGGTGTCAAACGTCTGCACATCCTGGAACAGGAAGGGAAGCTGCTTTATCCGGCGATCGCCGTTAACGATGCCCGCTGCAAGCATCTCTTTGACAACCGATATGGCACCGGCCAGTCCGTGTGGGCGGCGATCATGTCGACCACCAATCTGCTGATCGCCGGCAAAACGGTCGTTGTTGCCGGATTCGGCATGTGCGGCAAGGGGGTGGCCATGCGGGCCAAAGGTTTGGGCGCCCGGGTCATTGTGACCGAGATCGACCCGGTGAAGGCCTGTGAAGCCCTGATGGAAGGCTATGATGTTCTGCCTATGCGCCAGGCGGCGCCGCTGGGCGATTTATTCATTACCGTAACAGGATGCCGCGATGTCATGACGAGTGAACATTATGCCTTTCTAAAAGACGGCGCCATCCTATGCAATGCCGGCCATTTTGATGTGGAAGTCAATCTGCCGCAGTTGGCAGCTATGGCCGAATCGATAGCAGAAGCTCGTTCGAACATAACCAGCTATCAGCTCAAAGACGGCCGGTCAATCCAGGTTTTAGCGGAAGGCCGACTGGTCAATCTGGCCGCCGGCGATGGACACCCGGCGGAGATCATGGATATGAGCTTTGCCCTGCAGGCGCTGAGCGCCCGTTACATCGCCGCCAACGGCGCTGCGATGAAGCCGGGAGTCTATGCTCTGCCGGCCAGCATCGACGACACAGTAGCCGGCTATCTGCTCGATCACCTGCAAAAGTCGGTCGATCATCTGTCGGCAGAGCAGGAATGGTATATGGCTCATTGGGATCTATAAATTGTTATTGCTGAAACCGACCATCAGGCATTTCCGATTCAAGCCGGAAAGCGTCTGTCACTATTTCGAATAAAGGTGGAAATCTGATGAACCAGGCCTGCCTGTTTAGCTCAATCACCGTAGTCAGCACCAACGGACCGGAATCATGCACCATCCTGCCGGATGCCTGGGTGACAGTCCGTGATGGATTGATCCAATATGTGGGCCGTTCCGAATCCGATGCCCGCCGGAGCCTGGCCGGCCAAACCCATGAAACTTATGCCGGTGCCGGGAAGATCCTTCTGCCGACGCTGGCCAATACCCATGGGCATCTGGCCATGACGCTTCTGCGCAACCAGGCGGACGACCGCAATCTGCAGGATTGGCTGTTCAATGTCATTTTTCCGCGCGAGACACGGCTTAGCCAGGATATTGTGCGGACCGGCACCCGGTTGGGTATCGCCGAAATGATCCGCAGCGGTACCGGCGCGGCCGCCGATATGTATTATTATAATGAAGCGGTCGCCGAAGCTGCCCTGACGGCTGGTTTCCGGTTAAATTTCTGTTGCGATACCAAGGCGGCAGGCCCGGATAACCAATCGCATGTCGTGCCGGAAATCCTGCGGCAGGACCTGGCGCGCTATCACCGCCATCCTTCCGGCTTGCTGCGGGTTTCGCTGCTGGTGCATTCCGTTTACCTGTACGAAGCGGCCATTTATCCGGAACTGGCTGCCGCTGCGCTGGCGATGGCCTGCCCGGTACAGGTCCATGTTTCCGAAACCAAGCGGGAGGTGGAAGAATGTCTGCAAAAATATGGCTGCCGCCCCCCGCGCCAACTTGAGAAATTCGGCTTTTTCCAAACCCCGACCATCGCGGCCCACTGCGTTTTCCTGAATGACGAAGACCGGGCGATTCTGGCCCGTCACCAGGTTCTTGCCGCCCACAATCCTTCCAGCAACCTGAAATTGGGCAGCGGCCTGGCCGACCTGCCGGCTATGCTGAAGGCCGGGATGGCGGTCGGCCTGGGGACGGATGGCGCAGCCAGCAACAACAATCTGGATTTGTACCGTGAAATGCGCCTGGCCTCCTTCCTGGCCAAAGGGACATCCGGCGATGCCGCGGCCATGCCGGCCACGACCGTCCTGGACATGGCAACCCGCCAGGGCATGGCAGGCCTGGGCTTCGCGGGCTCCGGCCGGATTGAATCCGGTTGTGCGGCCGATCTCCAGATTGTCGATACGGCGCGACCGGCCATGACACCGCTCGGCATTCCGGTGTCCGCGCTGGTTTACAGGGCCGACAGCGGCTGTGTCGATTCCTTGATGGTAGCCGGTCGCTGGCTGATGCGCAAAAGAGAATTGCTGACGCTGGATGAAGAAAAGGTCATTTGGGAAGCAGAGAAAGCTGCCAATTATCTGAATGGTGTTTAGCAGTAAGAATTGACAAACCCCGGATCCATTGGTATCATAAGGGACGTTCCCTTGCCGCTGTGGCTCAGGGGTAGAGCAATTCACTCGTAATGAATAGGTCGTGAGTCCGATTCTCACCAGCGGCTCCAAAAGCCCGTTTATCAATATCGATAAGCGGGTTTTTATTTAACGTACAGCCAACATGATCTGACAGCGGGCATCATTCGGTCAATAACCAATCCGGACTGCCAGGCCGCCGTCCGTTCCGTTCGACGGCCGAAGGCTCAATTCTGTAATCATTATCACAGAAAGCAAGAAGCGATCCTGCTATACTGGCCTTGTCCGGACCAGATATGAGCGGCCGGGCAGAAATGGAGGATAACCCATGAAAAAGATCGTGATCAATATAGGCGGTATGAGCTGTCAGCATTGCGTGCGGGCGGTCGAAAAGGCGCTGCTGGAAGTGGCTGGCGTCCAGGCGGTTCAAGTTGAACTGGCCAATGCCCGTGCTGTTTTGAGCTGTGATGAGCAACTGTTCGACATCCGGAATGTGGAAAAGGCCATTACGGATCAAGGGTATGATTATCTGGGCCTGGCAGCTTGAACCCCCTGCGGCCTTCATGCGACGCGGTGCCCGGCCAGCAGCTGGCCGGGTGCTTGCTGAGCCATTATTAACCAGGTATTTATAATAACCCAATCAGGTAATCATTGACAATATGCACATAAAAGGCCGATAACAATTGTAAAAAACGTCAATTTGACATAGCTAAAACCCTTGATATTTCTCGCCAATCCGGTATAATGACATCGTAAGCAAGAGAAGATAAACATCAGGCAAGAATTGAAAATGAATGATACGATGCCTGAAAATTAAGGTATTCAAGGAGGCGAATACTATGGGAAGAGCTTTTAGTATGCACGACATTGATGTCAAGGCTTTCATCGCAGCGCTCGATCAATGCAAAGGTAATGTTCTGCTGGTAACCAGCGAGAATGACCGTTTCAACCTGAAGAGCAAGCTGAGCCAGCTGGCTGGCATTGTGAACCTGATTGAAGGCGGCCGCCTGGTCGAAGCGACCATCCAGTGCGAAAAGCCTGAGGATGAAGCGTTGCTGTTCCGACTCAATCTTTTTGGCAAGAACTGAAGTCCGAATCGCTGCCGAAGCGTTCAACGCTCTGCCGGTCATCCCGGCAGAGCTTTTTTTATTTGATTCGGCGAATCATTTGATCGACCAAGTATTCTTGAAGCCGCAGGGCTGTTCATGGTAAAATAATTGCTTACAACTGAATGCAGGTGAAGCATGAACAATAGTTTTGAGCAAAATACGAAGCGGACCCCTGACGGTCCGGATTACCGAATGGGCCTGGATATCGGCTCAACAACGGTCAAGTTGGTCCTGCTCCAGGGCGACGTGGTTGTCTATGAGCAATACCGGCGCCATCACTCGGACATTGCCGGCGAACTGGCCCGCGCCTTCGCCGAGGTGACTGACGCATATCCCGACGCCGCAGTCCGGATCAACATAACCGGTTCCGGCGGCGTCAGCGTTTCACGCTGGCTGGACCTGCCTTTTGTCCAGGAAGTCATCGCTGAGACCGAAGCCATCCGCCGCTATAATCCGGAAACAGATGTCATTATCGAGCTGGGCGGCGAAGACGCCAAGATCACTTATATGAAACCGGTACCCGAACAACGGATGAATGGCACTTGCGCCGGCGGCACTGGAGCATTCATTGACCAGATGGCCTCGCTGCTGCAGACTGACGCCGCCGGCCTGAACGACTTGGCGTCCCGCTGCCGCACCCTGTATCCGATTGCCTCGCGTTGCGGCGTTTTTGCCAAATCCGACCTTCAGCCGCTGATTAATGACGGGGCTGCCAAAGAAGATCTGGCGGCTTCGGTCTTCCAGTCAGTCGTCAACCAGACAATTGCCGGATTGGCGTGCGGCCGGCCGATTCGCGGCCAGGTGGTCTTTCTCGGCGGCCCGCTGCATTTCCTGAGCAGTCTGCGCCAGGCCTTCGAGCGGTCGCTGGCCCAAGCTGTGCCGTCCTTTGTTACCCCGCCGCAAGCGCAGCTTTATGTAGCCATCGGCGCAGCCTTGCTGGCTGACCAGGAACCTTTGCCGCTGCGGGAGGTTTATGCCCGCTTTCATACGTCGCGTAAAATGGAGCTGGACATCGCGCGGATCCGGCCGCTTTTTGCCGATGCAGCCGAGAAGGCGGCTTTCGATCGCCGCCATGAAGCCCATGCGATTGAATTGATGGATATTGGCCGGCAAAGCGGCCCTTGCTTCCTGGGCATCGACGCCGGCAGCACGACGACCAAGGCTGTGTTGATCAACCAGCAACGTGAACTGGTTTTCACCTACTACGCCAGCAACAAGGGCAACCCGATCAGCAGTGCCGTGGCCATCCTGCGGCAATTGTACGCCCAGCTGCCCAAGGCGGCCACCATCGCCCGGGCTTGTGTGACCGGTTATGGTGAAAACCTGATCAAGGCGGCGCTGAATGTGGATGAGGGCGAAATCGAAACCATGGCCCATTTCAAGTCGGCCGAATACTTCTGCCCGGGCGTCAACTTCATCATCGACATCGGCGGCCAGGACATGAAATGCCTGCGGATCAAAAACGGCGTCATTGACAGCATCATGATCAACGAGGCTTGCTCATCGGGTTGCGGATCCTTCATCCAGACTTTCGCCGAATCATTGAGCATGGACGCCCATACCTTTTCCCTTGAGGCTTTGAAGGCGGAAAATCCCGTCGATCTGGGCACCCGCTGCACGGTTTTCATGAATTCCCGCGTCAAGCAAGCCCAGAAGGAAGGTGCCAGCATCGGCGACATATCCGCCGGTTTGTCCTATTCGGTGGTCCGCAACGCCCTTTACAAAGTGATCAAAATCAAGGATCCGGCCCTGCTGGGCGATAAAGTCGTCGTTCAGGGCGGGACCTTCCTGAATGACGCCATCTTGCGCTGCTTTGAGCTGATTACCGGCCGCGAGGTCATCCGGCCGAACATTGCCGGCCTGATGGGCGCATTCGGCGCGGCGCTGCTGGCCCGGGAGCATGCTGCCGGTCAGCCGTCCACCCTGATCGGGCCCGAAGCTTTGGCGGATTTCCGGGTGGAGACCGAACGGACGCGCTGCCAGCTGTGCACCAACCATTGCCAGCTGACAATATCCCATTTCAGCAGCGGTGACCGCTACATATCCGGCAATCGCTGCGAACGGGGCGCCGGCCATACGGACCGGCAGTCCGGGCTGCCGAACCTGTTCGACTACAAGTACAAGCGGCTTTTCCAATACAAGCCGCTGGCGGCAGACCAAGCGCCGCGCGGTGTGATTGGCATTCCGCGCGCCTTGAACATGTATGAGAACTATCC
>JAEXPB010000026.1 GCA_023438965.1 Bacillota bacterium
GTATGGACCAGCACCCGCAGACCCCGGCTGGCTGCCAGGGCAATTTCGGCCAGGAACGGCTGAACGGGCACCTCGCCCTGGCGATCGGCGCCGCCGCTGATCAGGACGCCCTGACAGCCCTGGTCGGCCAGCTCCAGGATCCGCTCGCGCAGGATCAGCGGCGTCGGCGCCTGGATCATCGTGGCCAGCAGCTTGCCGCCGCAGTGGTCGCAATGGCAGGCGCAGCAGGTTCCGGTGATGCTGATCGTCGCGAACGAAGCGGGCGCGTTGGCATAATAATGATTTTCATAATGCCTGGTGCTGGGCGCGGAGAACCAGATCTGCGGCGGGTGCCGGTGCTGGCGGGTTTGCCAGGCGGCGGCCAGTTGCCCGGCCAGGCCGGCGGGCAGAACCGCGGGCAGGCCGGCGGCCAGCGGGGCCGGCAGCAAGGCGGCCAGGTCAGGTTCCGGCATGGTCGGCAGCCGCCAGCTGGGCTTGAATGTCCAGGATATCGGCCGGTTCCGGCGGGAAGGGGTAATTGCGGAACGGCTCGCTGGCCCGTTCATTGCCGAAGGGGCGGTTGCAGGCCAGCCGGCCGTCGGCGCCGGGGCAGCCGGAGGTCATGAATGCCGTGCCCTGCCGGACATAAGGCGCCACATCCAGACCATAGCCGATGATCCGGCCGGAATCATCATATTGGACAGCACGGCCGGTGATGATCTCCTGGTTGATCAGATATCGCGCCAGCTGGATCCGGCGATAACTGTCCAGCGCCGGCTGGCCGAGAGCGGCCAGTCGGCTGCCCTTTTCCGGGAAGAACGAGAACAGATGGGTCAGGGCGCCTTGCTGCATGGCCCGATCAATGACCGACACCATGTCGCGTTCGGTTTCGCCCAGGCCAACGATCAGGTGCACACCTGCCTTGAAGCGGCCAAAAACGGCCACCGCCTCGTCCACCGCCTGCCAGTAGCGATCCCACTGGTGCGGCCCGCTGACGCCGGCGCCGCGGTGCAGGTCGAACAGCCCGGGTGTGGCGGCGTCGATAGCCACGCCGACGCGGTCGGCACCGGCGTCTTTCAGGCGTTGCATATCAGGCAGTCCGTCCATCAGGGTCGGCGTGACCAGGGCGCTGACCGGCAGCCCGGCCGGCTGGCAGCGACGAATGACCGTGCAGGCGTCGGCGACCGCTGACGGATGGGTGATCAGGGAAACGCAAATCCGGGTGAAGGGGTGCTTCTGTCCGGGCATGATCCGTTCCAGGATCTGTTCCAGGCGGTAGACCGGCCACTTGACGCGGATGAACGTCGGCTTGGCCGCATTGTCGCGGCTGCAGGCCAGACCGCAATAACTGCAGGCGCCGAGGCAGCTTTCCGGATAGGTCAGCAACAGGTTCAGACAGCGGCAGACCGCGTCACGGCTGAACCGGCCGGATTCCAGGCCGGCGCAGATGGCGCCCGCCAGGCTGGTCTTGACATATTCCGGGCTGGAGAAGGTTGTTGCTTCCATGTCGATACTCCTTGCTTATTGGGCGCCGGACACGCCAATCGCCCGGAGAATCGCCTGAACGAAGTCGTCGGCGGTCACTCCGGGTATCTGGACGGCCTGTCGTTCGAAAAATTGCCGGATATTCTGGTTCAGGCGCTCCGGCTCACAGGATGTATTTTTCAGGGCAGCCTCCAGATCAAGGATGCCGCGCTCCGGATAGGCGAAAAAGTCGCCGGTGATGAAAATGCTGCGGATCCGCTGCCGCGTGCCGTTCAGGAGCAAGGTAATACGGATCAGGCCGCCTTTCGCCTTATAATCCACCGTACGCAGCAAATCGGCGTCCGGGACATCCCGGCCGCCGCGGATCCAGGCCTCGGATTGAAAACGGGGCAGCTCGGCGGCGAGCAGTTCCTCCTCGGCCGCAGCCAGCGGTCCGGGACACAGCTCGATGCCCAGCGCTTCCGCCATTCCATCCGCCATCGCCTGCTTGACTTGCCCGATCGGCGGCGCGGCTCCCAGCAGCTCGCGCAGGCTGACCACCCGCTGGCGGAAGCTCTGGATCTGTTTGTCCTCGAGTTTCTTGACCGGCAGCTTGATGCTTTGCAGCATGGTGTCGATGTCGAAATCGGTCAATACCGTGCCATGGAAGATGAAGGCCTGCGCATCTTCGGTGCCGCCGGTACCGGAGATCTTGCGGCCATCGACCTCGATGTCGTTCAGCGGCCGGTAGCGGGCGTCGACGCCGAGTTTCCGGAAGCCCCGGACAGCGCCCTCGCAAAGCAGGCGGTACATGTCCTCCAGGCGGCCAGGGATGCCCGGCGTTCCTTTGCGGGCGATCAGTTCCCAGCCCAGCTGGCTCTCGTCCATATAGATGCAGCCGCCGCCGGAAATGCGTCGGTTGATGTCCAGCCCATGGTCGCGGCAATACTGCTCTTCAACCTCCAGGCTGACATTCTGGTGGTAGCCGACCAGCACGCAGTGGGGCTTGAATTGCAGGAAATGCAGGGTGTCCGGCGTCCAGTCCCTCTCCCGCGCCGTCAGCAGAACACGCTCCAGCGCCATGTTTTCCGCCGCGGTGCGGGGTCCGGTGTCCAATAAACGCCATTGACGAAGATCCATCGCAATACCTCGACTATCTGGGCCTGACTGCCGGGTTGATCCAGCCCGATTATGTTGTCTCGTACTCTAAACATAACGGAATTGGTCTGACCAGTCAATAGTCCAGGCATTCACTTTTCGGATGCTTTTCTGCGCAAAATATGCTGTTTTATCCCTGCAGGCGCTCGGTCAGCAGCTGGTTGAGCAGAGCCGGGTCGGCCTTCCCCTGCATGGCGCGCATGACCTGGCCGACCAGGAAGCCCATGGCCTTCGTCTTGCCGGCACGGTAGTCGGCCACCGACTGCGGATTGGTCCGGATGGCCTCGTCGACGGCCGTCTGCAAGGCGTCTGCGCTGCTGACCATGCGCAGGTTGTTGGCGTTGATATAGTCGTCGGGATTCACCTGCCGCTGCCAGATCTGCTGGAAAACCTTCCGGGCGGTGTTGCGGTTGATCTGGCCGTCGGCCACCAGTTCAACCAGACGGGCCAGATCAGCCGGCGGCATATGAAGGTCCTGCGGCTCGCACTCGTTCTCCTTGCAGCTTTGCAGGAGCTCGCCCATGATCCAGGCGGCCACGTCGCGGGGCCGGCGGCAGAGCGCGGTGGTCTGCTCGAGCAGGCTGGCCAGGGCAGGATGCGCGGTCAGCACCTCCGCTTCATAGGCCGACAAGCTCCATTCGGCCTGGTAGCGCCGACGGCGGCTTTCCGGCAGTTCCGGCAGACTGGCGCGGACCATGTCGATCCAGTCGTCGTCGATCCGGACCGCGACCAGGTCCGGATCCGGGAAATAGCGGTAGTCCTGGGCGTCTTCCTTGGAGCGCATGGCAAAGCTGGCGTCTTTGTTGTCGTCCCAGCGACGGGTTTCCTGGCGAATGGTCCGGCCTTCCTCGAGCAGCTCGATCTGTCGTTTGCTTTCGGTGGCAACCGCGCGCCCGATGGCTTTGAAG
>JAEXPB010000433.1 GCA_023438965.1 Bacillota bacterium
GATCTTGGCGGCATGGATGGCTTCGGCGTAGCGGCCCTGCTGGCAGAGCAGCACGATCCGATCCAGATAGCAGTCATCCCGCTGCGCCAACAGCTCGGGGTAACGGCCGTATACATCCAGACGTTCCGCCACGGAAACATTGGTGTTTTTCAGCAGCTGCTGGTATTCAAACAGCAGACGGGGATCCTTCCGGTATTTCAGCGCCCGTTCCATGCAGACACGTGCGGAGGCGGCATCGCCCCGCTTGTCGAAATAGGCCAGCGCCAGATTCCGAAGCGCCTTGGCATGGGTGCAGTCCCGGGAGATGCACTGCTCCCACATCGCCACGGCTTCGTCATAGCGGAAGCGGTCGTAGTACAGGCAGCCCAGATAATAGCAGGCATTGGCGTCGGCAGGATTGTTTTCGATGGCGTATTTCAGCACGGCAATGTCCTCCAGCCGTGCAGGGAAGCACAGACCGGTATCCAGAGAAGCGGCAAAGGCAAGCGCTTCGCTTCCGTCCTGACCCAGCAGATGCTGGCAGTAGCCCCGATAGTAATGCAGCAGCGGATAATGGCTCCGACTCAGCTCTATTACATACAGAGCGTCCTCGGTAAGACCGGCTTCCAAGTAATCGCAGACCACATCCAGATAGTTTTCCGGCTTCTGGCCGAACATTTCCCGGATGGCATCGCCGTTGTCCTCATAATGGCTCAGCTCCACTCTTGCCCACAGATCCAAAAGATCTGCGGAAACGGAAGCGGCTGCCAGATTCTTAGCTTCCTCGTCCCGCCCCAGATGGCGCAGGATCGCGGTTTTCAGGTTCACGGCACGGCTGTGACCGGCATTCAGTCCCAGAGAAATTTCCAGCTTTTCCAGAGCGTCCGGATATTCGCCCTTGCGGCAGTCCAGCGTGGCCAGCTGGAAGTAGGCGGCGCTGCGGTGGGGATAGTTCCACGCGGCACGGTAAAGAACGTCGTAGGCTTCGTCATACTCGCCCAGATACTGCAAAGCCAGACCCTTCAGATAGAAGGCTGCCGTGTCGGCGGGGTGCTGGTTGCGGCTGGTGAGCCGGGCAATGGCGGTGTCGCAGTAGGCGACACATTCCCGGAACTTGCCGTCCTTCAGTGCCAGCCGTCCCATGGAGGTGTTGCAGCGGATGTCGCCGGGGTCCCGCTTCAGTGCTTCCAGATAGTAGTCGCGGGGGTCAAAGTTGTGCTGCTTGTACTGCTCCAGATGGAAGCCGTTGATGTACAGCTCCTCCACTGTGTCATACTCGCAGGGGCGCTTTACGGGGGTGCGAACCTCGATGGGCTGCTTCTGCCCCCGGACGTAGGGCTTGTAGGATACCAGAACACTGCCATTCTCGTCGGTGAGGGTGGCGGTCAGGTTGGCAGCATCCTCATTCAGAGCCAGCTCTTTGCACCAGCTGGCCGCGGGGGTCATGTCGGCAGTCTCGGTAAAGAGAACTTCTTCGCCCTTGCGCACGGTGATTCTGGCATTGGGGAAAGAACCGGTGACATTGAAGCCCAGAAATACCTTGTCGCCCCGCTGCTCCAGATTCATGGCGGCGTCAATGGTGGCGTTCTTCACATCGCCGATATCCCGGATGGGATACCAGTACTGCTCAAACTCCTTGGTTTCAAAGGGGGCGATCCATGTAAAGTCCGGCTGGTTGTCGGTGTAGACGCCGGTCATCAGCTCGACATAGGGCCCGTCGTCGTCGGTCAGGTTGGCGCACCAGTTGGCGCCGAAATCATGGTCGCCCCAATGGAAGAGCTTCTTGCCGGGTGCGATCGCATGGTCGGCGACCGTGACAATGCCTTTGTCGCGGCCCAGGTCATAACCGGATACAAAATCCATATCCGACTGGCCCTGCGACACCATGAAGGAAGTCGGCACGACCACGTTCGGGAACAGTGAAAGATCCGTACCCTGACCATAATTATAAGGACGGGCGGTCTGGTAGGTGCCGCTGGCGACCGGCCAGCCGATCACAGCCCGGCGGTCGTGGTCGTTGACATATTCGACGTCCGGCGGAAAAACCACTTTATAGTTTTTGTTGACCGGCACGGCCAGGTTGGACCACCACATGAAGGGCTGGGCGAACGGCGTCCGGTTGAAGACGCGGACTTTGAGCTTGATGTAGGAACGGCCGGGGCAGACCGTCACGCCAGCCATGCCCTTGGTACGGTTGAAGGGCTCCACCTCGCCGACCCAGACGGTCTTTTCGCCGTTGGTACCGGCTTCGATCCGGGCTTCGACCGGCATGAACGTCGTCGGCCGATGGTGCTGCGGCCAGTTGAACTCGATGCCGCCGGAAATCCAGGGACCGGCCAGTCCGATCATCGCCGGCTTGATCACCGTGTTGTGGTATATGAAATCATATTGGCCGATCTTGTCATATCCCTGCTGGATCTTGCCGCCGATTTCCGGCAGGACGCGAACCTTGAGATATTCATTTTCCAGAACGGCCACCTGATATGGCCTGTCATTTTTTTCATCGCTGATCCGGTCGGTAAACGGCAATGGATAAAGCTTGCCCGTCGCACCCTGGTAGGGCTTTTTCTCAAAGAACATCGGCAGCGGATTGGGCTGGCCCGGCTGGTAGGTCGGGATCATTTCGGTCCGGAAAACCGCTGTCACTGGCTGATTGGCAGGTTGGCCGCTTTTTGGCGCATGCATCATAAACACCTCTGGTAGAATGCTCTCAGGATGGACTGGGATAGCTATTCAGTTCCTGGCTGAAGGGTCAGATCATCTGCTCTGACAATACCATCTTAATCCCTGGCGCGTCCATGCACAAGCTAAACTCATCGCCGGTCTGCCAGGCGAAAGATTATATTGACATTCAGTAAAATATGTATATAATATAATGCTTTTTGTACCGGCTTTTTGAGCATGCCTGCGCCAGGATCTATCTGTTTCCTGGCGGCTGTCGAGCCGCGGACTGTCGCGAGACGACCTGTCGCGCGGCGAAAGTCGCCGGGAAATACATCAGGCAGGCCGACCAGCCCGCATCGGGCCGTCGTACCGACCAAGCATCTTCCTTGTCCGAAAATGCCGGACTAAAATATCCGAAGTTTCCGGGTTAATGTTTCCGAAATCTTCGGATTGTGATAGACTGGTGTTGTTGACCATACTTCGGGGAGGACGATATGAGCCTGGCGAAAAGCGGCTATCGCGAGCGCATAATTGATCAGCAATTGGCCAAGTATTTAAATACGTTCGGTGCTGTTTGCATTGAAGGCCCAAAATGGTGCGGTAAAACCTGGACTGCCTTGAATCAATCGAACAGTGTCTATTATGTCGCCAACCCGGAAAATAATTTTCAGAATCGGTCGCTGGCGCAGTTAAGTCCGGATCTGGTTCTGTCCGGCGAGTCCCCCCGCTTACTCGACGAGTGGCAGGAGGTACCGGCATTATGGGATGCTGTCCGCTTCGCTGTCGATCAATCGCAGAAACGCGGTCAATATATTCTGACCGGTTCAGCAACATCCATTCGGAAAGACATCATTCATAGCGGTACGGGGCGTATCGCCAGATTGCTCATGCGGCCGATGTCTTTGTATGAATCGGGAGAATCTAATGGCAGCATTTCTTTACAGAGCTTGTTTTCCGCACCATTATTGCCCGTTCGCGCCAAAGAGATCTCCTTGCGCAGCTTGATTGCCTTGACTGTCCGGGGCGGCTGGCCTGGCAGCCTGGGACTCGACGAAGAATATGCGGCTGCTGTTCCCAGGGAATATCTCAAGAATCTGCTGGAAGACGATGTCCGGCGTATGGATGGCAAGGACCGGGATATTCGCAAAATGACTTTACTGCTGCGATCTTTGGCCAGAAATGAAAGTACGGTTGTCGCCAATCGCACACTCCAGCGAGATATGCTAGAAAAAGACAACGAACCGATAGATGATAAGACTGTCTCTGATTATCTGAATGTATTGAGCAGGCTGTTCATCCTTGAGGATCAACGTGCATTTATTCCCAATCTTCGATCTTCCATCCGGGTTGGCAAATCCGTTAAGAGACATTTTACCGATCCATCATTAGCTGCGGCAGCGCTAGGCGCAACAACGGATCGACTGGTCAACGATCTGAATACTTACGGTTTTTTGTTCGAGGCCATGTGTGTCCGTGATTTGAGGATCTATGCCGATGTATTCGGAGCACAACTTTTCCATTATCGGGATGATTACGGCCGCGAAATCGATGCCGTCCTGGAATGGCCGGATGGTCGATGGGGTGCCTTTGAAATCAAGATAGGAGCAAACCAGGTTGATGCGGCCGCCCAGAACCTTTTGTCAATCCGCAAACTGATGACCGAAGACCATAGGGCCAAACCGCCCGAGCTGCTGGGTGTGATCTGTGGTCTGGGCAATGCCGGTTATACCCGTGCCGACGGTGTCCTGGTGATACCGATCACCGCGCTGAAACCGTAGAAAAGGAGAGTCTCATGACGGATCAAATCAGCCAATTGCTGCAAAATGTTGAAATACCGCCCGTCCACAAGATCCGGCAGCGCTTTGCCAGCCTGACGCTGGAGCAGCCGGAAAGCATCCTGCGCCAGCAGCTGGAAACACAAATTCCAGCCAGCCGGCTGGCTGGGCAGCGCATCGCCATCACCTGCGGCAGCCGGGGCATCGACCTCTATCTGCCGATTGTGCGAACCCTGGTTGCCTTTTTACGCGATAATGGCGCCAGCCCGATCCTGATCCCCGCCATGGGCAGCCATGGCGGCGCAACCGCCGAAGGCCAGCGGCATGTCCTGGCGGAGCTGGGCATTACGGAAGAAACGACCGGCGCGCCGATCTGTTCTTCGATGGACGTCCGCGAAATCGGCCGCACCGCCAAGGGGTTGCCGGTCTATATTGACCGCCTGGCTTGCGAGGCCGACGGCATCATCCTCCTGAACCGCATCAAGCCGCATACCTCCTTCCGCGGCCATTACGAAAGCGGCCTGTTGAAAATGCTGGCCATCGGGCTCGCCAAGCAAGCCGGCGCCGAGATGACCCACTGCCTGCGCTACGAGAACATGGCCCGCAATATCGTCGATGTCGGCACGATCGCCTTGAAACATCTGAATATCCTCGGCGCGGTGGGCACATTGGAAAACGGTTATGGCCATGTCGCGTCAATCCATGTCCTGCAGGCGGACGAAGTCCTGGCGCGGGAGCCGGAACTGCTGCGGCGGGCCTGGGATCTGATGCCCCGCATCTATCTCGACGAAATCGATGTCCTGATCGTCGGCGAGATCGGCAAGGATATCAGCGGCACCGGCATGGACACCAATATTGTCGGCCGGTTCCATACCCAGGCGGCCTCCGGCGGGCCAAACACAATCAAGCTCGGTCTGCTCGACTTGTCCGCCCGATCCGGCGGCAATGCCAATGGCATGGGCATGGCTGATTTTGTCACCCGCCGGCTTTACAATCGGATAGACTTTACGGCGACCTACATCAACACCCTGACTTCGACCGAACCCAACAGCTCCCGCCTGCCGATGGTTCTCGCCGATGACCGCCAGGTGCTGCAGGCCTGCTGCAAGCTATGCGGCCAACTGGATCCGACGCGGATCCGCCTGGCAATCATCCGCAACACAAAACAGCTGGATGAGATCTGGCTCTCGCCGGCCGCCCTGCAGGCAGCCGTTGCGCCCGACTGCCTGGAAGTCCTCAGCGCCAGCCGGCCGCTGGCTTTTGACAGTGACGGCAATCTGACCCTCTTCGGCCGCCAGGGCCAGCCTGGCGAGACTCGCGCAACAGAAGGTGACCAGGCATGAATGTTGAACCTGAAGATCAGCAGCTTAAGCCGGCCCATCCGGCGCCAGCCGGTGCGGGCGGCCGGTTGTTCCGCCCCTTGACGCCGGATCTGGCCGAATATCTGCGCGATGAATCCCGTTCGGTCGGGCATGCGGCAAGCATCTCCTTCCCGGCCAGTGAAGACGAAATCAGAACCATCCTGCAGGCCGCCTGGCAGGAAGGCAGCCAGGTCACCATTCAGGGAGCCCGGACCGGCTTGGCCGCGGGCGCCGTTCCTTTTGGCGGCCACATTCTCAATCTGTCGCGGTTGAATCGCATCCGCGGGATGCGCGTGAACAGCCGCGGCCGATTTTGCCTCCGGATCGAGCCGGGGATCGTGCTTTCTCAACTGCGCAAGCTGATCGCCGACAAGAAATTCGATCTCACGGGCTGGGATGCCGCTTCCCTGGCGGCTTACGAAAACTTCCGGCTGGCGCCCGAGCAGTTCTTCTCGCCGGATCCGACCGAGATCTCGGCCAGCCTCGGCGGCATGGCCGCCTGTAATGCCTCCGGCGCCCGCAGCTACTTTTACGGGCCGGTGCGCAATCACCTCACCGCGCTGCGCATCGTGCTCAGCGACGGACAAACGCTGGCTTTACGGCGCGGCGAGGTTTTCGCCGCTGGCCGCGAGCTGACCTTGGCGACCGAGCAGGGGCAAGCCATCCAGGTCCGTTTGCCGTCCTACCGGATGCCCGCCACCAAATCAGCTTCCGGCTACCACATTGCCGACGATATGGACGCCATCGACTTGTTCATCGGTTCGGACGGCACGCTGGGCGTCATTACCGAGCTGGAGGTGGAGTTGCTGCCGCTGCCGCCGGTGATCTGGGGTACGACGTTCTTTTTCCGCCGG
>JAEXPB010000453.1 GCA_023438965.1 Bacillota bacterium
TGTGGGAAGAGACCGGCCTGCACATGAACCGGGCGATCCAGGCCGGCTGGCGGCAGGGTCTCGGTTATGGCGAGAGCCTGGCTGTCTATATCGACAGTCATCCGGAGCTGTTTCCCTACCGGCAATACAATGTCGCCTGGCAGGCCTGGCGCAACCGGATACCGGCCTCCTACCACATCGCCATCGGGACCGACATCATCCATCAGCATCCGACGGCGGATTTCGCGGCGATCGGCGGCGCCAGCGGTCTGGACTTCCGGAAGCTGTGCGTGTCGGTGGCGCAGCTGGATGGCGGCGTATTCCTGAATTTCGGCTCCAGCGTGATCGGCCCGGAGGTTTTCCTGAAGGCCCTGTCGATCGCCCGCAATCTCGGTTACCCGACATATAACATCACCACCGCCAATTTTGACCTGATCGACCTGGGCGACAGCCATGCGCCGATTGGCACTGGGGATCCGCTCTATTACTATCGGCCGCGCAAGAATATCGTCAACCGGCCGGTTAGCCGCGGCGGCAAAGGCTATCATTTCACGGTTGACCACAGCTTGTCGGTCCCCGCCTTCTACCGCCAGCTGACAGCCTTGCTGCCGGAGGTGCCCCATGCCGGACTGGACTGAAAAATCCCTGGCCGAATTGCTGACCCCGGAACAGCTGCGGCAGATCCTGGCGGCCATTGCCGATATCCGGGTGGTCCTGATCGGCGACCTTGGCCTGGACGCTTACTGGAAAGCCGATCTGACCCGCAGCGAACTGTCCCGCGAGACCCCCCATTTTCCGTTGCCGATTATCGAAGAGAGGTATGCGCCGGGCGCCAGCGGCAATGTCGCCGCCAATCTCGCTGCGCTAATGCCGCGGACGATCCGCGTGATCGGAACCGCCGGTCCGGACTGGCGCTGGGAAGTCCTGCGCCAGGAATTATCCTGCCGCGGCATTGACTGCGCCGGTGTGGCGGTCTATCCCGGCCGGGTCACCAACGCCTATGTCAAGCCGTATCGCCGCGGTTTGTCGGCGGTCGAGTATGAGGATCCCCGTCTGGATTTCACCAACTATACCCCGCAGCCGGCGGAACTGGACGCGCTGCTGATCGCTGAGCTGGACCGGGCGGCGGCTGCTGCCGACATCCTCTGCGTGAGCGACCAGTTCAGCTGCGGCTGCGTCACCGAAGCGGTGCGGGCGGAGATCAACAGCCTGGCGGCGCAGGGCTTGCCGGTTGTCGTCGATAGCCGTTACCGGATCGGCCAGTTCCGGGGCTGCATCCTGAAGCCGAATGAATTCGAGGGACTGACAGCGCTGGGGCGGGAAGCCGGCGGATCCAGGCCGGAGCTGGCCGAATTGGCTGCCGCGGCCTGCGAGTTGGCGCGCCGGACGGCAGCAAAAGTCTGCCTGACGCTGGGTGACCGGGGCTGTCTGGTGACGGCTGCGGACGAGTCACCGACCCATCTGCCGGCAGCCCCGGCGGAGCCGCCGCTGGATATTTGCGGCGCCGGCGATACTTTCCTGGCCGCCCTGGCCTGTTCGCTGGCCACCGGCGCCGATTTGACCGCGGCGGCCGTGGTCGCCAGCCTCGCATCCGGCGTCACGGTCCGGAAAATCGGCCAGACCGGCACCGCCAGCCGCGAAGAAATCCTGGCGGCAGGCCGCCAGATCCGGGAGGCTTGATTGTCATGGCACGCAACGCTTCGGACATGAAAATGGGGAACATGCTCGAAATCATCGATCTGGTCCGGCAGGGCCCGACCTCCCGCGCCGCTGTGGCCCGGGCTACCGGGCTGACCCGCGCGGCGGTGACGATCATCGTCGACCGCCTGATCAGCGCCGGCCTGATCAGCGAGCATAGCCTGGATAACGACGGGAAATGCCGGAAACCCATTCAGCTCGAGCTGGGCGATCGGCTCCGCTTCATGGGCGTGGATATTTCCCGGGCCGGCTGCACCATCGGGCTCATGGACCTGAAGGGCGCGACTTCCATGTGCAGCCATTTCGCCATCGTACCGGATGATCCTTTTGAGCGCGTTCTGCCGCGGATCATCGAGACCATGCGCCGGATCAGCTGTAGTCTCCGGTCATCCCGGAAACTGATCGGCATCGGCGTCAGTGTGCCGGGTCCGGTGGACGCCAAGGCTGGCGTCACGCTGAATCCGCCCAATTTCAAGATGCTGCAGAATCAACGGATCCTGGATCAACTGCGCGGCGGCGCCGATTGCGCCATCTGGCTGGACAACAATGCCGCTGCCCGCACGCTGTTCGAGAAGAATCTCGGCCAGGCGCGACGTTTCAACAACTTCATGACGATGATCGTCGACACCGGCGTCGGATCCGGTCTGGTCCTCGACGGCAAGCTGTTCCGCGGCGCCGGTTATGCCGGTGAAGCCGGGCATGTGTCCATCGACCGGCAGGGTGAACGCTGTGTTTGCGGCAATCGCGGCTGCCTGGAGCTCTATGCGGCGATCCCGGTCCTGATCCGGCGCGAGGGTAAGGGACGCCCGGACCTGGCGGACTGGCCGGCGGTTGCGGAGCAGGCTTTGGCCGGCGATGGCCGCGCCCGGGCGATCATTGGTCAGGAGGCGGCCTATCTGGCCCAGAGCATCGTCAACACGGCCAACCTGCTGGATCTGGAAGCGGTCATCCTGACCGGCATGATCACCTACAAGCCGGAGTTGCTGCTGGAGGCGATTAGGCAGCACGTTCAGGCCGCCCGGATCACCGGCAGCATCCATCGGCTGGAGATACTCGCCGCGCAGCCGCGGCCAGACGACGCGGCCGCCAGCGCGGCGACAATCGCTCTGGATAAATTTCTGACCGGTCAGACGGACTGGTGCCCGATTTAACCGGTCAAAGTGTGCTAGAATTATTTATTGTTTGATTTACAGAGTATTCTGTCAACTGTAAAGGAGCGTACTCCGATGGATTTCCAGCCGCTGACCCAGTTCCTCGATTCGCTGCCGCCGCGCGGCATCCCTGGCGTCGATTGTATCGTTTACTACAGACATCAACCGGTCTACCGCCGCAGCGCCGGTTTTGCCGACCGGGCAAGCCAGAAGCCGATTGCGCCGCATACGCTGTACAACCTGTATTCCACGAGCAAGGTGATCACTTGCGCGGCGGCTCTGCAGTTGTATGAACAGGGCAAGTTCCTGCTTAACGATCCGCTGGCGGAATATCTGCCCGAATACAAGGCAATGCAGGTCCGCCACATCACCGCGCAGGGCACAGCGGAACTGCGACCGGCTGTGAATTCCATCCGCATCGAGGATTTGTTCACGATGTCGGCCGGCATGACCTATATCATCAACAGCAAGGCAATCCGGAAAGTCCAGGCTGAGACCGGCGGACGGGCGCCGACCCGCGAGGTTGCCCGGGCCCTGGCCAGCGAGCCGCTGATTTTCGAGCCGGGCACCCACTGGAATTATGCGCTCTGCCATGATGTCCTGGGTGCACTGATTGAAGTCGTGTCGGGGCAGCGCTTCGGGAAATACCTGCAGGATCATGTTTTTGAACCGATCGGCATGAAAGATACCGGATTCGAGCGGACACCCGAGCGGTTGGCGCAGATGGCCACTCAATACCGCTACAACGAAGAAACCCATTTCGCCGACGAGATCACCCAGGACAACGGCTATGTCCTGGGCACCGCCTATGAGAGCGGCGGCGCCGGCCTGATATCATCCCTGGAAGATTATGGCCTGTTTGTCGACATGCTCAGCAATGGCGGCCGGGCGGCCAGCGGCGAGAAAATCCTATCCCGCCGCACGATCGACCTGATGCGGACCAATCATCTGGATGCAACCCGGCTGAAGGATTTCAACTGGATCCAGATGGCCGGCTACGGTTACGGACTCGGCGTCCGCACGATGATCGACAAGGCCAGGGGCGGCTCGGAGAGCTCAATTGGCGAATTCGGCTGGGGCGGCGCCGCCGGTACTTACGCGATGATCGACCCGGATTGTGAGCTTGCGGTTTTCTATGCCCAGCACATGCTGAACAACATGGAGCCTTATGTGCACCCGCGATTACGCAACATTGTCTATGGCTGCCTGTTCTGACAGCATGAGGCCGGCGATTATGCGTCGCCGGCCTCATTACTCACATTTCCCGAGAGGAGAGCAGGGGACTCTCAATCAGGCTCTTTCTTGTTTTCCGCTTTCCGCTGCATGGTCGCGTTGACCGAGTCGACGACTTCGTCGGCG
Organism: Bacillota bacterium; assembly: GCA_023438965.1. Classification (GTDB taxonomy): domain Bacteria; phylum Bacillota; class Clostridia; order Saccharofermentanales; family UBA5734; genus UBA8949. Next base: position 4,188 of record JAEXPB010000453.1, read on the forward strand.
CCGGGGGCGCTGACTTCATAGTCGGACCAGTCGACCAGCCAGGGTTTCTTGGTCCGGAAAGGTTCTTTGAATTGATTCTTCAGCACACCGCGGTTCTCCAGGCTGACCATGCAGGCCCGGGTGCAGCCGCGAGCGCCGCAGACCGCCTGCCCGGTGTTGTAAAGATTACGCGGTTTCTTGTAGAAGGGCGAATAGGGACTGGGCTTGATGTCCGTACGGCCCTCCAAGTAGGTACCGACTTCGCCTTCAGCCGGTTTTTCACCGCCGACAAAGGCAATGTTGCAGGCATCTTCATCGATTTCGCCCCATTCGATCTCATGGCCGGCAACCGTGACCTTGACGGTCTTGGTGGCGCTGATGCAATGACCGGGGCAGGCATTGACGCAGGCCATGCACTTGTTGCAAAGTTTCGGCCCGTTGTAAATCGGATCCGGCTCGAGCTCAAGCTCGGTCAGGATGACGCCCACGCGCTGGCGGGGACCGAATTCCGGCGTCAGAAGCATTTTGCTGTAGCCAATCTCGCCCAGGCCGGCGGCAAAAGCCGCAATGCGCAGGTGAATCATGATGTCCGGCGACGGTTTGCCGGGTTCGACCGGCTTGCTGTAGTTCTCGCGCATGCCGCCCTTGTTGTCGATCGCGCGCCAGTCGCTCTGGTGACCGATCGGGATCGCCTCGTAGCCTTCATCTTCGATGATCTTGCACAGGTTGATCACCGTGATCGGCATATAGAGGTAGGTGATGCCGCCGTAGCCCATGGCGGAGTAATTGCTGAAAAAAGTGCCTTCCTCGATGCCGCGCAGCGAACCGCGCATCACGCGGAACCCCACCACGATCATCGACTTGGCCTTGGGCATGATAAAGCGCGGGTCCATTTGCGGCGGGGCCCCTTCAAAG
>JAEXPB010000472.1 GCA_023438965.1 Bacillota bacterium
AAATGAACATCGAGATGGCAACATTGACCAGCAGGCCCAATAGGAGCGTGATCGTGAAAAGCAGCAGCGGCAGAAATCCGGAAGGCAGGACCAGGCCGTAAGGGTCAGGCAGCAGCAGGGCCACCAGCAGGATCGGCAGGCAGCGCAGAGCGGCGCCAGCCAGGCGCTGCGCCAGCAGACGGGCGTACCAGAAGCAGTAGAGATTGGTCGGGCGGCAGAGCTCATAGGCGACATTGCCGTCCATGATCATCCGGAAAAGGTCCATGTCCCGGTGCCATAAGGCGATCAGCACCAGGAAGGACTGCTGCAGCCAAATATAGGAAGTAGTCTGGCTGGCCGTCATCGGCGATACCGCATCGCTGCTGCCGTAAAAGGCCTCGAGGACCATGATCAGCATGAAACCCCAGAAAAACTGCGTCGTCAGGCCGGCCAGCGCCGCAACCCGGTATTGCAGGTTCTGCAGCAAGCGGATCCGGAAGGCCGACAGATAGGCGTTCAGCGACGGCGTCTGGCTGCGTTCAGCAGCTGCCTCGCCGGGAACATTCGCCATCATATACGATGCTCCTGGTAAAGCCGGCCGATCAGCTCCTCCACCGGCTGCGCGTCGATGATCACGTCCTGCAGCGCCAGGCTGCCGGACAGGCGGGCCACCACCTCCGAGACCGGCACCGCCGCCGTGTCCACGCGGTAACGGACCCTGCCCGCCGCCAGCGTATCGCAGGCAACGCCGGCAATATCCGGCGGCACCTGCCCCTCGCGGAAATTCACCGTCACCGTCCGGACCGTATCGTAGCGGTCACGCAGGTCGGCCAGACCGCCGTCGTACAGCAGGTGCCCTTTGCCGATCAAGAGGATCCGGTCGGTCAGGGCTTCGATATCGTTCATATCATGGGTGGTCAGGATGACGGTCGTGCCCTCCTCCCGGTTCAAATCACGGATGAACCGGCGGACGGCCAGCTTGGCCACCGCATCCAGGCCGATGGTCGGCTCATCGAGGAAGAGGATCTTCGGCCGGTGCAGCAACGACGCCGCCAGCTCGCAGCGCATGCGCTGGCCTAGGCTCAGGTTGCGCACCGGCGTGCGCAGGTATTCGCCCAGGTCCAGCACGTCGGTCAGCCGGTCGGCGGTCTGGCGGAATTCGTGTTCCGGCACCCGGTAAATGTCCCGCAGCAGATGGAAAGAATCCTGGACCGGCACATCCCACCAGAGCTGGGTCCGCTGGCCGAACACCACGCCGATCTCCCGGACATGGGCGACCCGCTCCCGCCAGGGCACCCGGCCCAGGATCTCGCAGCGGCCGCTGTCCGGGACGAGAATGCCGCTCATGATCTTGATCGTCGTCGATTTGCCGGCGCCGTTGGGGCCGATATAGCCCACCATTTCGCCCGGCGCGACGTGGAAAGACAGGTCCTTCACCGCTTCGACCGCTTCGGTTTCGCGACGGACCAACGCCTTCAGGGCCATTTTAACGCCAGATTTTCGTTTCGGAACATGGTAAACTTTGGTCAGGCCTTCGACATGGATCATGACACACCTCCAATGATGCCGATATCCGATGCATGGCAAAACAAGACTGGAGTGCTATTTTAGTCCTTGCGCCTGGTTCTGTCAAGCGAATAAAAATACAGAATTATTAAGTTCGATTCGACTTGGCAGCCAGGATTTTGCCAACCTTCAGGCCAATCCCGTACCTGAGAAAAACTTCAGTGTCCCGAATATCGCAGCCAAGCAGGGAATTTATTCTGTCTAATCGATATTTCAAGGTATTTTTATGAATGTAAAGAACGGCAGCTGTATTTTGCAGGTCGGCATTATTCGTATAAAAGGTGTTCAGGGTCAGGCAAAGCTCCGTGTTGTTAATTTTGTCGTATTCAGCCAACTTCCCCCAGGTCGTTTGATAGAAATCCTCCAGGACATGAGGATCGTTGATATTCAACAGCAATGCATACAGGCCAAGATCTTCATGGGCAATCAGATGCGTATCCACGGCCTGCACCTGCGCTGCAACAAGGGCTTGCCTGGCCTCGGCAAGGCTTTTGCGGAAATCAAGCGGATTCCGGTAACTGCCGCCGATACCGGTTCGGAGCTTCAGCGCCGGATACGCGCGGATCAGATCCGATTCAATCCCCTGGAACAAGGCGGACAGGTATGACAGGCTGCGTGGATTATCCGGGATAAGAAAAACGGCCCCATCCTGATACGGCATCGCGGGTATGTAACTACCATATTGCGCCAGGGCGTCGTTGATATTCCGCAACAGGGTGTTCCTGATTTCCTGGATCTTCCGTTGATCATCCGGCTGGTCCAGCAGGATTTCCAGGTTGATCATGCTGCACAAGCCAACCCGGCAGCCGTTCTCATGGTCGATATTGGTGTTGATCAGAATTTGCAGCAGTTCTTCTGCCGATTTGTTATTGCTGAACAACAGAACCTCCAGCAGGCTGGCGGCTTTGCTTTCATCGATTTCATTGCAAATAATGGCATTGCAGATCGCTTGCGTGATGTTTACGAGCTTGACTTCCCACGGCAACCGGAAAAGGGGCAGACAAAGCTTATCCGCCACGGCCACGAGCTCCGCCGAAAAGTCCGAAAAATAGGGACCGACATTGATCAGGATCCCGGCTATATTCATCTGGTCAAGCGCGGGCAGGATCTCAACCAGTTCCTGGGTATTATTCAGGCTCTTGCCCGTTATAACAAAAAGCTCATACCCGTTGATGAATTGGACGCTGTCCGACAAGTGTTCGACGCCATCGCCGAAATAAACCCAGCGGATCCGGCGGTTCAGGCCTGCGGCGCCACCGACGACCTCGAGGTTTTTCAAGGCCGGAAGCTTCAGAATATCGCTGCAGCGTATGCTCATGCCAATCCTCCATCCAAATTCATCAGCGATCTGCGGCAATTGCGGCACCAAAATTATACGCTCTCAGCCTGGAACATGCCAGATCTGTCAAGGACAATTGGCCAAACAGCCAGTCATTCTTGTTGGACTGGCCAAAGCAATCGATTGTTGGTTTGATCTATAATCTGTTTATGGATCAGGAAGCGATATTGGAATGTATAGCCGCCTGGGGCCGCAACATCTATGATGCAGCCGTCCTATCCGGGCAGGGATTGACTGCCAGGAAATTCCAGGCTTGCAACACCTGCAACAATAGCTATTCGATAGCCAAGGCCTTTACGATGACCGCTATCGGTCTGCTCCAGGATGATGGCCGCCTGAAGGTCGAAGATCCGATCAGCCAATTTCTGCCCTTGACCCATGGCTGTGCCAAGGTCTGGCACAGCGTGACCATCGAGCATGCCTTGACGCACACCATCGGATTCACCGCCGGTTTTCTCGATATCGATCTGGAAGACGTCCAGAGCTATCCGTCGCCGGATTATCTGGACATCATTTTCTCGCACCCGCTCGCATACCAGCCGGGCACCCATGCCGTCTACAGCGACGCCGCCTATTATCTTCTGGCGCGCATTGTGCTGGCAGCGGGTGGAAAAGAACTGGATGAAGTGCTCCGCGAACGTCTGGTCAATCCGCTCGAATTTCGGCAGATCGCCTGGAGCCGCTGCCCGCTTGGGCATCCCATCGGCGCAACCGGTCTTTACGTCAGCGCCGAGGACATGGTCAAGCTGGGCTGGCTCTATGGTAACGGCGGAAAATGGCAAGACCGGCAGATCCTCTCGGAATACTGGGTTAAGCAGGCGCTCCGGCGGGGATATGAATTCCGGCCGGTCCAGAACACCCGGCTTTATGCTAAGGGTGGTCTTTTCGGGCAAATGCTGCTGTTCGATCCCGAGCAGCACCTGGCTTGCGGCTGGCATAGTTTCGATGCCGAATCCAGCAACAAGCCGTTGCTGGAAGCGATCGTGAACAAGCTGACTCAAAATTGATTATTCTTTCGCTGCGGTCATTTCATTGACTTGGCTCGCGGCTGCCTGGTTGCCGGACCTGAACCGGTCAATCAGCAGTCCCGTCAGATAACCGATAAAGCTAAGCGGAACCCAGCCAAGCTTCAGAGCTGACAACGGCAGTCTGGCATAAATCAGGGTAAACGCTGGACAGTCAACGCCGAGTAGCGATAAATAACTTGCTGCCGCATCGGCGGCGCCGCTAAGCAGGGCGCAGCCAAAAGCAACCGACAAGGCAAACAAGCGGCTTTTATGGCTGGAATTCGGTATCAAGGCATAGTAGAGGACCATGACGATGGCGCCCGGATAAAAAATATCGAGCAGGGGCGTAATCATTTGAACAATGGACGCCAGGCCAAGGCCCGAAATCAGGCAGCTGAGCGTGCATGTGATAACCGTCGCCCGGTTGTAATCAATCAGGCCCGGAACGGCCTTTTCCAGATACTCGGCTGTCGAAGCGGTCAGCCCGACTGCTGAGGTAATCGCCACCGTAAACAGTCCGAAACAAAACAGGACCCCGCCCCAATGACCAAAAAGCGAGCAGGCAACTTCGGCATAGAGCTGGGCATAGACCAGGTGAAGCGTACCGCAGGTGTTCGCTCCGACAATCATATGGCCAAGATGCGTGAGGCCAAGCAGCCCCAGTCCTATGCCGCATACTTTGATAAGCTCGATATCCATCCGGGCAGCCGGAACGTTGGCATTTCTCAGGCCGGTGACAACCAGCATCCCGAAGAGCAGCGAACAAAGCAAGTCTGTCGTGGAATAGCCTTCCCGAAAGCCATAAATAAAGGGCGGCTCGGCATATCCGGGGTCAGTCCAGGCCGCGCCAAGCGGGGACAGCAGTCCTTTGATGATCACCCCGG
>JAEXPB010000521.1 GCA_023438965.1 Bacillota bacterium
CAGTGGACCTGAACAAATCCCGCCCGGTCCTGCAGATGATGCCGGGCTGGAAGACCGATATCCGCGGCATCCGGGAGTTCAGCCAGCTGCCGCAGGCGGCACAGGATTATGTCCTGTTTGTGGAGAAGGAAATCGGCGTGCCGGTCAAGCTGGTCTCCAATGGGCCGCGCCGCGAAGAAATCATCTACCGTTAAGTTCGCAGGGAGGATGCACATGCAACACGAAGCTGTCCTGGTTCTGGATTTCGGCGGCCAATACAACCAGCTGATCGCCCGCCGGGTCCGTGAAAACAATGTCTACTGCGAAGTGCTGCCCTACACGGTTCCGCTGGAGCGGATCCGGCAGGGCCAATACCGGGGCATCATCTTCACCGGCGGCCCGATGAGCACGACCGGCGCCAACGCGCCGAAATGCGATCCCGGCCTGTTCGAGCTGGGCATCCCGGTCCTGGGTATCTGCTACGGCGCCCAGCTGATGGCCCTGATGCTCGGCGGCCAGGTTGTGACGCCGGACAAACGCGAATACGGCCACATTCCGCTGGCCATTAGCCAGGACAGCCTGCTTTTCCGGGATGTTCCGCACGAGACGGTCTGCTGGATGAGCCATACCGATCATATTGCCCGGGTTCCCGCCCAGTTCGCGGTGACTGCGGCGACGGCGACCTGCCCGGTCGCGGCGATGGAGGATGCCGGCCGCCGCTTCTATGCCGTGCAGTTCCATCCGGAGGTCCTCCACACGCCGGAGGGCGGCAAGATGCTGCACAATTTTCTGTATGCCGTCTGCGGCTGCCAGGGCGACTGGCAGATGTCGACCTTTGTCGCCGACACCATCCGCAGCCTGCGCGAGCGGATCGGCGACCGCAAGGTGCTCTGCGCCCTGTCCGGCGGCGTCGACTCTTCGGTGGCCGCCTTGCTGGTGCACCAGGCGGTCGGCCGCAACCTGACCTGCATCTTTGTCGACCACGGCCTGCTGCGCAAGGATGAGGGCGATACTGTCGAGCGGGTCTTCAAAGAGCAGTTCGACATGAACCTGATCCGGGTCAACGCCCAGCAGCGTTTCCTGGACCGGCTGGCCGGCGTGGCCGAGCCGGAACGCAAGCGCAAGATCATCGGCGAGGAGTTTATCCGCGTATTTGAGGCCGAAGCCAAGAAAATCGGCAAGGTCGATTTTCTCGTGCAGGGCACGATCTATCCGGATGTCATCGAGAGCGGCGCCGGCGATGCGGCGGTGATCAAGAGCCACCACAATGTCGGCGGCCTGCCGCAGGATGTCGGCTTCGAGGCGATCATCGAGCCGTTGCGCAACCTGTTCAAGGACGAGGTCCGCAAGGCCGGCCTCGAGCTGGGCATCCCGCCGGCGCTGGTCTGGCGGCAGCCGTTCCCCGGCCCCGGCCTGGCGATCCGGATCATGGGCGAGGTCAGTGAAGAGAAGCTGGCCATCTTGCGCGAGGCTGATGCCATCTTCCGCGACGAGATCGCCAATGCCGGTCTCGACCGGGACATCCACCAGTATTTTGCCGTCCTGACCGGGATCCGTTCGGTCGGCGTCATGGGCGATGAGCGGACTTACGACCATACCATCGCCCTGCGCGGCGTGACCACGACCGACTTCATGACCGCCGACTGGGCGCGCATCCCGTATGATGTGCTGGCGCGCATCTCCAACCGGATTGTCAATGAGGTCCGCCAGGTCAACCGCATCGTTTACGACATCACCAGCAAGCCGCCGGCGACCATCGAGTGGGAATAGGGGACCCGCTGCTGCTGTGTGGAACCGTCAGACGTTGTTGAGCAAAAATTGATATAGATTCTTCAGGAGGAAACAGGATGAAGTACATTTTCGTGACCGGTGGTGTGGTATCCGGACTGGGCAAAGGCATTACCGCCGCATCGCTCGGCCGGCTGCTCAAGGCGCGCGGCATTCGCGTGACCATGCAGAAATTCGACCCCTACCTCAATGTCGATCCCGGAACCATGAATCCCTATCAGCACGGTGAGGTTTATGTCACCGACGACGGGGCGGAAACCGATCTCGACCTTGGCCATTACGAGCGCTTCATCGACGAAAGCCTGTCCCAGAACAGCAATGTCACCTCCGGTCGCATCTACTGGTCGGTGATCCAGAAAGAACGCAAGGGCGATTACCAGGGCGGTACCGTCCAGGTCATCCCGCACATCACCAACGAAATCAAGGACCGCATCCGCAAGGGCAAGGCCGGATATGACGTCGCCCTGGTCGAAATCGGCGGCACCATCGGCGACATCGAGGGCTTGCCGATCATCGAGGCCACCCGTCAGTTCGCCGCCGATGTCGGACGCGAGAACTGCCTGTTCATCCATGTAACCCTGGTGCCCTACCTGTCGGCTTCGCATGAGCAGAAAACCAAGCCGACCCAGCACAGCGTCAAGGACCTGCTCAGCCTGGGCATCCAGCCGGACATCATCGTCTGCCGTTCCGAGATCGCGATCAGCCGTGAGTTGAAGAGTAAAATCGCCTTGTTCTGCAATGTGCCGCAGGAGTGCGTGATCGAGAATCTGGACCTGCCGCTGCTGTATGCCGTGCCGCTGGCGTTGGAGAAAGAAGGCCTGGCCGAGATCGTCTGCCGCCGTTTCGGCTTCCCGAGTGTGGAGCCCGACCTGGCCGCCTGGCGGAACATGGTCGACGCTCTGGAAAATCCCAAACATCAAGTGAAGATCGCCATCGTCGGCAAATACGCCGCACTGCGCGATTCTTACCTGAGTATCGCCGAATCCCTGGTGCACGGCGGCGCCGGCAACGAGGCCAATGTGCAGATCAAGTGGGTGGAAGCGGATGACGTCACCGAACTGACCGCTGCCGAGCAGCTGTCCGATGTGGATGGCATCCTGGTGCCCGGCGGCTTCGGCACCCGGGGCATCGAGGGCAAGATCCAGGCCGCGCGATATGCCCGGGAGAATAAAATCCCTTACTTCGGCATTTGCCTCGGCATGCAGATCGCAATCATCGAGTTCGCCCGCAATGTCCTCGGCTTCGAGGGTGCCCACAGTGCCGAATTCCAGCCGCAGACCCGCTATCCGGTCATTGACCTGATGCCGGAACAGAAGGATGTCGACCAGATGGGCGGCACGATGCGCCTGGGCCAGTACCCTTGCGTGCTGAACGAGAAGTCCAGGGCCTATGGCGTTTACCAGGAAAGCCTGATCCACGAACGCCACCGCCACCGCTACGAAGTCAACAACGACTACCGCGACGCGCTGACTGCCGGCGGCATGCTGATCAGCGGCACCTCGCCGGACAACCGGATCGTCGAGATGATGGAGCTGCCAGATCACCCCTGGTTCGTCGGCTGCCAGTTCCACCCCGAATTCAAGTCCCGCCCCAACCGGCCGCACCCGCTGTTCGCCGGCTTTGTCCGGGCGGCGTTCCGGTACCAGGAAGGGAAGAAGGGCAACGTCTGATCGTCGGTTGGCATGAATCAGGATTAGTTTGATTCTGAATAAAAACGCCACAAAGGGGCTCCAGTATGGATACAATGCTGGAGTCCTTTTGCTGCCAGCGGATTTGGGGATTACAGCGGTCATCGTATTATATTTACTTTCGCGCCCTTATAGAATATAGTAAGAGCGTGAAAGTAAGGTGGTTGTGTGAGCAAGTTCGCGCTCCTCGAAGATCTCCTGAATAAGAATAATGGTTATCTAAAAACAGCTGATGCTTTCAGCGCCGGAATCTCTAGAACATACATTGGCGAATTTGTTCGAGAGCGCGGCTTGGAGCGAGTCGCTCATGGCTTATATATGTCCCCGAATGCTTGGATTGATGGAATGTACGTCATTCACGTGCGATATCCGTCAGCCATATTCTCACATGAAACCGCACTATACTTATTAGGGCTGGCCAGCCGCGAACCTATTCAATATGCTGTAACCGTAAGATCTGGAACGAATGTGTCCGGGCTTTCCAAGCAAGGGGTAAAAGTATATAAAGTCAAAGAAGATTTATTTGACATGGGTGTTGAAGAGCGGAAGTCGCCAGCAGGTCATACGCTGCGAGTCTATAATTCCGAAAGAACCCTTTGCGATCTGATGCGCAGTAGACGAAACATTGAAATTCAGGATTTGCAGTCAGCGTTTAAGGATTTTGTTCGACTCAAAGAAAAGAATATTCCTCTACTCATGCGGTATGCAAAATCACTCTCCGTTGAAAAGATGGTCCGGCAGTATCTGGAGGTGCTTCTGTAATGATCCACACATCACGGCAACTGAAAGACCTTGTTCGCAATCGATCAAATGGGAATAGCATAAAGGCTCAAATTATCATTCGCAACTATGTTATGGAGCGGTTTCTCGAGCGGCTCTCTTTGTCAATCTATCGAGAAAAACTGATTTTAAAAGGCGGGATATTGGTTTCGGCTATCGTCGGAATTGATAATCGATCGACGATGGATATCGATGCCACATCAATGATGTTCATATGATCTTTGGTGAAATTATGAACAACTCAGAAATAAAAGCCTTGTGGGGTAATTATCAACGGAAATTCGACTATGCAACTGACGTTAACTGGAATCAAGTTATTGAAGCCATTAATCGGCTTCTTCAGATTATGAAACTATAAAGACGTCAAGTTCACACCTGTCATCACTTCCTCACCCGATGTCCAGCACCAAGCCGACCGGGCAGTGGTCCGAACCCTGCACCGCCGGTTGGATGAAGGCGTCCCGCACCTGGCCGCGCAGATCCTGGCTGACAAAGAAATAGTCCAGCCGCCAGCCGATGTCGCGCTCGCGGGCCCGGGTTTTCATGTCCCACCAGGTATACTGGCCGGGCTGCTGGTTGAAGAGCCGGAAGCTGTCGACGAAACCGCTGGCGATGAACCGGTCCAGGAAAGCGCGCTCGACCGGCAGGAAGCCGGATACGGTGCTGTTCTCTTTCGGACGCGCCAGATCAATCTCGCGGTGGGCGGTGTTGAAGTCGCCACAGGCCACCACCGGCCGTCCGGCGGCCACCTGGGCCAGGGCGTGGGCGTGGAAGGCCTCGTAGAAACGCAGCTTGTAATCCAGCCGTTCCGGTCCGGAACCGCCGTTGGGATAATAGATGTTATAGAGACGGAAGGCGGGGAAGTCCAGGATCAGTGTTCGGCCTTCCTGATCGAATTCGGGCTGATCGAGACCATAGGTCACGCGCTGCGGCGCGATGCGGCTATAGACGGCCGTGCCGCTGTAGCCCTTGCGGTCCGCCGAACAGAACCAGGCCTGGTAGCCGTCCACCAGCTGCAGAGTGAGGGGGATTTGGTCCGGCTGGGCTTTGGTCTCCTGCAGGCAGATGACATCGGCGTCGACCGCGGCCAGATAATCCAGCAAGCCCTTTTTCTCGGCTGCCCGGATCCCGTTGACATTCCAGCTGATCAGTTTCATGCGCGCCTCCGTTCCAGCGGCAGCCGAATTCGTTTCGGGCACCGCCTGGCTTTATTTTACCTTAAACCGGCTAGCGCAGCCAGCCCCGGCCGACATCGGAAGTTGGCGGCCAGCCGTCCGGTTTCAGACGGTAGAGCGCATTGGCGGATGTCGACCGGGCTGGAAACGTGTGCGGTTGCCGGTGTCGAAAGTCGTTACTTTGATCGTCAAAATAAATCGTACAAATTTACAGCCGTTTCTTTGTCCAAAGCAACGAATTGTAACGAATTTGCTTAAATCCAATTGCCAAATCAAGCTGACCTGTGATATAGTTAGGCCAAATTGGCCAATTTTTACAAGCAAGATCCTCAGTCCCCGGAAGACTGCGGATTGGTGTTGAATCACTCCGTTTTTATTCCGTGATTTTGACTTCAGAAAGAAGGAATTAACAGATGCTGTGGCCAATATTTTCAATAGTAGTATCCCTCCTATCATTTGCCGTCGCAGCCTACTTCTATCGGTGGGTTAAAGCATTGCCGACAGCAGAAGGCAATATTGCCGAAATCGGCACTTTGATCCGGGAAGGCACCTATACTTTTTTGAAAACCGAGTATAAGCTGCTGGCTCGCTTCGCCGGTGTCGCCGTCGTCCTGATCATCCTCTTCCTCCCCAGCCCGATCTGGTCGGACAAAGCCACGCCAATCGTCAATATTGAAATGGCGATTGCTTACATCCTGGGCACAACCCTGTCGGCTATCGCGGGTTGGGTTGGCATCAGCATCTCGACAATCGCGAATGTCAAGGCTGCGAGCGCTGCCCGCAAAGGTCTATCTCCTTCCTTTATGGCCGGTTTCCGCGGCGGCGCCGTCATGGGCATGGCCGTGGTCGGCACCAGTCTCGCCGGCGCCAGCATTCTTTATCTGCTCGTACCAAATGCTTCAGTCATCCTGGGCTTCAGCTTCGGCGCCAGCTCCCTGGCTCTTTTTGCCAAGGCGGGCGGCGGCATCTTCACCAAGACTGCCGATATTTCAGCTGACCTGACTGGTAAAGTTGAATTGGGTATTCCGGAAGACGATCCGCGCAATCCTGCGGTCATCGCTGACAATGTCGGCGATAATGTCGGCGATGTCGCCGGCATGGGCGCTGATCTTTTCGACTCGAATATTGCTTCGATTGCCGCTTCCCTGATCCTGGCCATGTCCATCGGCGGAACCAACTCCGATATCATTTTCTGCTTTGGCGGCTTGGGCCTTCTGGCTTCGATCATCGGCGTCCTGATTGCCCGTGTCGGCAAAAAGGGCAATCCTGGCCGCGCCCTGAACAGCGGCACCTATTTTACAACCTTGATCTTTGGTGTGTTGACCCTGATCGCCACCTTGATCTTCAAATTCCCGTTCCAGCTCTGGGGCGCAACCGCCATCGGTCTGCTGGCCGGTGCCGTTATCGGCTTTACTTCCGAACTCTTTACCTCGGACAACGGCAAGCCGGTTGAAAATGTGGCCCGCGCTTCGGCAAGCGGCCCGGCCTTTACCATCCTCAGCGGCTTCTCCTACGGCTTGCTGAGCTCCTTCCCCGCCGTCCTCGGCATCGCCGCCGCCGCCTTGGCTTCCTTCAAGGTCTGCGAATCCCTGGGCGGAAGCTATCCGCTGCTGGGTATCAGCCTGGCTGCCATGGGCATGCTGTCGGTTGTCGGCATGGTCATCTCCAACGACGCCTATGGCCCGATCGTCGATAACGCCCGCGGTCTGGCTGAAATGGGCAACCTTGGCGACGAAGTGCTCGAAATCACCGACGAGCTCGATGCTGCCGGCAACACGGCCAAAGCGATCACCAAGGGCTTCGCCATCGGCGCCGCCGGCTTGACCGTTATCGCTTTGCTTGCGGCTTACCAGGAACTGCTCCCGGAAGCCAGTAAAACCTTTGATATCATGAACCCGATCGTCTTCTTTGGCCTGCTGGTCGGCATCGCCGTTCCGGCTGTTTTCTCGGCCATGCTGATTATGGGCGTCAACCGCAACTCCCAGCGCATGGTTGCGGAAATTCACCGTCAGTTCAACGAAATTCCCGGCCTGCGTGAAGGCAAGGAAGGCGTCAAACCCGAGTATAACAAATGCATCGATATCGCCACCGTCGGCGCGCTCAAGGAATTGATCCCGGCCGGCCTGATGGCCATCAT
>JAEXPB010000522.1 GCA_023438965.1 Bacillota bacterium
CTGGTGCCCGGCATCGGCGAGATCATCGGCGGCAGCCAGCGTGAAGACAATCTGGAAAAGCTTCAGACCCGGATCAGGGACCTGGGCTTGAAGGAAGACGACTATTGGTGGTATCTGGAACTGCGCAAATACGGCTCCACACGTCATGCCGGCTTTGGTCTTGGCTTCGAGCGTCTGATCATGTACCTGACCGGCGTTGCCAATATCCGCGATGTGATCCCCTATCCGCGGACGACCGGCAGTGCCGATTTCTGATTGCCAGCCGGCAATGACCGGCCAGCGGCGGCCGGCTCTGATCCTGGCTTCTGCTTCGCCGCGCCGGCGTGAATTGCTGGAAAGATTCTGGAATCCGGAACACTTGTCGATCCTGGTGCCGGATTTCGATGAAAAAACCGCCGCCGATTTGCTGACACTGCCGTCTGCCCATGAACTGGCACGCATTTTACCGGCCGGAAAAATGGCTGCTTTAAAAAAACAGTATCCGCTGCCAGATCCAGCTGTTGCTATTGCCGCGGACACAATGGTTGTCCTGGACGACCATATTCTGGGCAAGCCGGCTGATCCGGCCGATGCCGCCCGGATGCTCCGCCTCTTATCCGGCCGGCAGCATGAGGTGCTGACCGGCGTTTGCCTTTCCGCCTGCTGCCAGGGCAGGTGGCTTGATCTGCAGACGGTCGAGTCGACTGCTGTACGCTTCGCCGCACTGACCGAAGAACAGATCCAATGGTATGTCTCGACCGGCGAACCGATGGACAAAGCCGGCGCTTATGGCATTCAAGGCTGCGGCGCCGCCCTGATCGAGACAATCAGCGGCTGTTATTACAATGTGATGGGATTGCCGGTCCACAGGCTGATGGTCATGCTGCAGCAAGCTGCTGACCATTTCAGTTCATATTCGGTATTTGGTCATTTACTGCCCTGGTGCTGAACAATCCTCTCCGGAGGATGATCATGGAAATTACACCCAACCACTTGACCATGCGCCATTTGCCGTCAGATGACCAACCGTACGAGAAACTGATGAACCAGGGCGCGCAGGCTTTGAGCGACGCCGAATTGCTGGCGGTAATCATCCGCAGCGGCAATCGTGCCGAATCAGCTTTGACTGTTTGCCAGCGGCTTTTATCAGATCGCAACGAAAAGAATGGCTGCGGGTTGCTGGCCATTGCCGATAAAAGCCTGGAAGAATTGACCGCCCGGCCAGGTATAGGCAAGGTGAAGGCGGTCCAGATGAAGGCAGCAATCGAAATCGGCTATCGAGCGGCCCTGGCATCGCGGACCAGCAATCGCCAACTGATTCGTTCGCCGGAGGACGCCTTTCTGCTGCTGGATCTGGAAATGCGGAACTTGCCCCGGGAGGAATTGCGGATTATTTTGCTGGATGTCCGAAATAAGGTTATTCGCATCAGCCGGATTTCCGAAGGCGGACTGACCGCGTCGGTGGTATTTCCGCGCGATTTGTTTCGTGAAGCCGTCAAGGCCAATGCTGCCGGCGTCATCCTGGCCCATAACCATCCCAGCGGCGATGCGACGCCCAGCCGCGAAGACCTGGAGACAACGCGCCGCCTGACCGAAGCTGGCGAGATGATGTGCATCCGGATCATCGACCATTTGATTCTGGCTGCCGGCGGCTCGATCAGCCTGAAGCAGCACGGGCTGATTTGAAAAGAGCAACGGAATGCGGTATCATGAACGTCAGGATTGAACCCGGTCAGGAGTGTGATGGTTTTGCCCAAGCTGGTACGGAACCGGATTTTTGTCATCGTTTTCACAACACTGCTGCTATTGACAGTGCTATTGCTGTCTTCATTGCCGGGTAGCCCCCTGAATCTGCTGACCAGCCCGGTTTCGGCGCTGCTGGAGCCTGTGCAGTCCGGAACGCGGCAACTGATCGACAAGGTCACCGGTTTTTACGAGTCTTTAACCGAAGGCATCCGGATCCGGGAAGAAAATCAAGCGCTGCAGACACAAAATGCCGAGCTGCGCAACCGCATAAGCCAGCTGGAAGAAGCCGGGCGCCAATATGAAGAGCTGAAATCGGCCTTCGCCCTGAAGGACCAGTTTGACCAATACCAGATTCTGGGAGCGCGGGTCCTGACACGGGAAATCGGATCCTGGTTTGACGTTTTTCGGGTTGATGCCGGTACCGCCGATGGCCTGACAGTCAATGAGACCTTATCCTATGCGGTGGTTGATGCCCAGTCCCGGCTGATCGGGCGGGTGCTTTCGACCGATGCGGTTTCCGGCAAGGTCCTGCCTTTGCTGCATGAAGGCTTTTCCGTCAGCGGCAAGGTCAATGTCGTCAACGGGCCGCTGCTGCGGGTTCGCGGTGATTTGGATTTGAAAGCCCAGGGGCTTTGCCTGATCGACCAGATCCCCTCGAATGCCAGCTTGCAGGTAGGTGACGAAGTCATTACCAGCGGCGCCGGCGGTTTATTTCCAGCTGGCATCCCGATCGGTAAAATCGTCAGGATTATCAACAAGGATGCCCGTGACCAGCGGCAGGCTTATCTGCAGCCGTATGCCGATCTGCAGAATCTGACAACTGTTTTCATTATGAAAGGCAAAACGTCATGATCCGTAATCAGACACGCCTGCGCGCCATCTTGGTTTATGCTGTCTATATCTTTGCCCTGGGCCTTTTGCAGGTCAATTGGCCGGACAGTTTCCTCCTTTGGGGCACGAGACCGGACCTTACGCTGATCCTGGCTATTTTATGCGGTTATATGTTCGGACAATCCGATGGCTTGCTGGTCGGCCTGGCAACGGGTTTTTTCCGGGATCTGCTGGCTGGCCGGGCCCTGGGCTTGGGCATGCTCATGTTGATGTATGCCGCAATGCTGGCCTCCGTTATTTTCCGCCGTTTTTTTCGCCGGAACATATTGCTGGGCCTGGTGCAGATTACATTGATCACAATTATTTATCATACATTGATCACGCTGCTAACCTTCATTATCCCGATGCTGCCGGATGTAACCTATAATCTGGGCAGCCTGTTCCGCCAACAGCTCACCCGAATGCCCGGACAGTTGCTGGCCAATATTATTGCCGGAGCACCCTTGATTTTTCTGCTTTATTTTCTGGGCCCCTATGCGCGCGGCAATCGCAAGGACGACCCGGAGGATTCAATCGTTGGAGACAGTGTATGGCGGGTGAATTAAAGCCATCCGGATATTTCATATTTGACCAGCAGCAGACCGGGGCCATTGCCGGACGGGAAGAGCACCCTAATCTGCTTCGGCGGATCAGGCAATTTGTTCGCAGCCGGTTTGCCTTGCTGTCCGTTGTCTTTCTGCTGACCGGTTCCCTGATTTTTTACAACACCGCCGCCTTGCAGCTCAATCCGGCCGCAGCGTCCGGTATCAGCGAAACGACCGGCGTATCTCGCCAGCAGACGATTAAGGCGTCCCGCGGGGACATCGTTGACGCGAGCGGCATTCCACTCGCCTATTCCAAGTCAATCAACACCCTGATGATCACCTATGCCGGTCTCAGCAATGACGAATTGAATGCCATGCTTCTGGACCTGTCCAAATTTCTCGATCAGTATCAAGTCAGCTGGCAGCCCGAACTTGGCGAATATCTGATTCTCAATCATGATCAGTGCCAACATGAAGCGGGGGGCGGTGACGACTGCGGCACGCCGCAATTTATCAAAGCTGAAGATGAAACAGCCTACTGGCAGCGCAATGACGACCTTTTCAACCTGAAGGCGCCGGATTCGGACGAAACAGTCACTTTTGACGATGATTTGGTCAAAATGGATCCGCAAGTTTTTTTCGATTATCTGCTATATAAGAAATTCAAGATTGAGGATCCGGATGCGGACGGTCAGCGCTATAGTCGCACCGATGCCTACCGGATCATGGCTTTACGCTACTTGATCATGGAAAACAACTGGGCTTTCCTGAACGGCACTCCGCTGGAGATCGCCCGCAATGTCAGCGCTGAAGTGGTATCGATCGTCAGCGAGCAGAATTACCGTTTCATGGGGGTCATTACCGGAACGGACACCCAGCGGATTTACACGCCGGCAGCCAGGCAGCTGAGCCATATTCTTGGTTATGTCGGCCGGATCACTTCCAGCCAGTATGAAGATTTGAAAGCACAGGGCTACACCGCAGACGCGATTATTGGCCAGGCGGGCGTTGAATATACCGCTGAAAGGTACCTGGCTGGCCAGAACGGTACAAAACCCTACAATATTTGGACAGTTGCCGAAGAGGCCGGAACCTTCTTTTCGGAGAAAATCGGCAAAGATCCGGTGCCGGGATATAATGTCCGGCTGACGATCGACATGAAACTGCAGACTACCGCACTGAATTCCCTGAACAGGGTGATTCAGGAGATTCAGAACAGCGCCGACAATAAGAATAAAGGCGATGCCGATGCCGGCGCCGTGGTTATGATCGATGTCCGCAGCGGTGCCATCCTGGCCATGGCCAGCTCGCCAGGCTACGATCCGAATGATTTCATCAACCAGGCTACCGATAAAGCAGCGGCTGCCAGGGTCACTCAATATCTGACGGACAATGTCAGCAAGCCGATGTGGAATCGGGCGATCATGGAAATATATGCGCCCGGATCGACATTCAAACCGGCAACATCCGTCGCAGCTCTGGAAAGCGGCACGATTTCGCCAACCAGCAACACAATCCGCTGCCTGGGGCACGAGATCATCGGCGACTGGCCCTGGCATTGCCTGGAAAAACCGACCAGCGGCCATGGCAACCTGACACTGGAAATGGCCCTGGCCACTTCTTGCAACATGTATTTCTATAACCTCGGCTATCGAACCGGCATCAACAACATTGACTATTGGGCCGGTCAGTTAGGCCTCGGCGAATATACCGGCATCGATCTGCCGGGTGAGGCCCGGGGCATCCGAGCCAGCCGCACCACGAAGAAACTGCTGCGCAGCAATCCAGGCGATCAGATCTGGTTCCCGGCCGACACCTGCCAAACGGCGATCGGACAGTTTGACAACAGCTTCACCATCTTACAGCTGGCGGTCTACGCTTCAGCCCTGGCAACCGGCAACCGGGTCACACCGCATGTTATCAGCGAAATAACCGGCAATGACGGCGTGATCATAAAATCCGCCGATAACACAACTGTACCGATCGGCCTGAAGAACTCGACCCTGACGGCGGTTCGCAAAGGGATGGTTGCTGTGGCGAACAGCAGGGAAGGCACGGCTTACAAGGCTTTCAAGGACTTCCCGATCAAAATTGCCGCCAAAACCGGCACTGCGGAAACCGGCTTCGAGGATGTTTCGTCCTCCAACGGATTGTTTATCTGCTATGCGCCAGCTGACAATCCGCAGGTGGCGGTAGCGCAGATTATTGAAAAAGGCGCCTGGGGCTCCAATACGATCGGCATCGCCAAAGATTTGCTGACCGCCTATTTCGGGCTGAATGCGACTGCGGATCCGGATCCGGCTGCCCAGGCCGGCATCCGGCTCGATTGACGGCTACGGGCCTTAAGGCAGATCCCGCCTTATGCCGCTTGACTGCCGGCCATCAGCAGCCGCATCGGCGATGTCTTCGCCGGGCTGGCGGATGTTTGTGTATGATGTGCAGGAACCTGACATTCCTCTTGTATCCTTCGGTAAAGATGTATAAAATAGAAATGATTATTTGGCGCGATTATGATTCGTGATTGAATAGGCTATCAAACAGGGGGTAACATTGTGAACATCGTGCTCTTGGCTGACAATCGGAAGAACGAACTGCTGGTCAATTTCTGTATCGCCTATAGCCAGATTCTGGCCAGACATACGATGTTTTCCATCGCCAATGCCGCCCGGCTGATCCGTGATGCCACGAAACTGAACATTACCGGCTTATCGACGGAGATATCCGGCAGCCTGGACCAGTTGGCCTCCCGGGCGACATATAACGAAATCGATGCGGTCGTTTATCTGCGCGATCCATTGCTGGATTCTTATGATGCGCCCAACGCATTGCTGAGAGCTTGCGACACCAACAGCATCCCGGTCGCCACCAACCTGGCGACAGCAGAGATCCTGGTTCTGGCCATTGACCGCGGAGATCTCGACTGGCGCGAACTGGTTCGCTGAATCCCGGCTTGCCAATTATTGGCTTTCGTCAGCCCGAAATTTGCTCAAATCATTTAAACCAAGAAAAATGCAAGATTGAAAACAAAATCTTGCATTTTTTCTTGACGAACGACCAGAATGAGATTAAAATTGGCAAGGAGGCACAGGGAGGCCGACCGGCTTGGTACACCGGTCCCGCCGGGTCTGCTGCCGAATTTTTTTCTATTTCAGGAGGGAAATATATGCAGATTCTCAAACCTATTTTTGACCAGGTTGTCGCCAGAAACCCTAATGAGCCGGAGTTCCATCAAGCGGTCATGGAAGTTCTGGAGAGTCTGGAACCAGTGGCTGCCAAGCACCCGGAATGGGTTGCCGCCGGCATCTTCGACCGGATTGTCGAACCGGAGCGCCAGGTGATCTTCCGCGTGACCTGGATTGACGACCAGGGTAAAGTGCAAGTCAACCGCGGTTTCCGCATCCAGTTCAACAGTGCGATCGGCCCTTACAAAGGCGGCCTTCGCCTGCATCCTTCGGTCAACATCAGCGTCATCAAGTTCCTGGGCTTTGAGCAGATCCTCAAGAACTCCCTGACCGGTCTGCCGATCGGCGGCGGCAAGGGTGGTTCCGACTTCAATCCGCGCGGCAAGAGCGACGCGGAAATCATGCGTTTCTGCCAGAGCTTCATGACCGAACTGTGGCGCCACATCGGTCCGGATACGGATGTGCCGGCCGGCGATATCGGCACCGGCGCCCGGGAAATCGGCTATATGTATGGTCAGTACAAGCGTCTGGCCAACGAGCATACCGGTGTTCTGACCGGGAAAGGCCTCACCTGGGGCGGATCCCTGGCCCGCACGGAAGCGACCGGTTACGGCCTGTGCTATTTCATGGATGAGGCCCTGAAGGCCAAAGGTCTTTCCTTCAATGGATCGGTCGTTTCCATCTCCGGTTCCGGCAACGTCGCCATTTTCGCCCATGAGAAGGCTACCCAGCTGGGCGCCAAAGTGGTCACCATGAGCGATTCCGACGGTTACATCTATGATCCGGACGGCGTTGACCTGGATGCGGTCAAAGAAATCAAGCTGGTCAAGCGCAGCCGTATCAGCGAGTATGTCAAAACCCATCCGAAGGCCAAGTACGAAGCCGGGTGCCGGGGCATCTGGACGATTCCCTGCGATATCGCCCTGCCCAGCGCCACCCAGAATGAAATTGACGGCGAAAGTGCCGCCATCCTGATCAAAAACGGCTGTAAAGCGGTCGGCGAAGGCGCCAATATGCCTTCTACTCCGGAAGCGATCAACCTGTATCTGGCCAACAAGGTCATCTATGGTCCGGCCAAAGCCGCCAACGCCGGCGGTGTCGCAACCTCGGCCCTGGAAATGTGCCAGAACAGCATGCGTTACAGCTGGACTTTCGAAGAAGTGGACAGCAAACTGAAGAACATCATGATCAATATTTACAAGAACGCCAGCCGGGCTGCCGCGGAATACGGCGATCCCGACAATCTGATGTTGGGCGCCAACATTGCCGGCTTCGAAAAAGTGGCCACTGCCATGTACGAGCAGGGCGTCGCCTACTGATCATGCGGTCGCTCATCCAGCGCGTCAGTTATGCCCAAGTCACTGTCAACCAGGAGCTCCTGGCCCAAATCGGGCCGGGACTCCTGGTTTTTCTTGGCGTCGGCCGCGACGACCTGACGGCCGATGCCGTTTGGCTGGCCGGAAAAGTCAGCCGGTTGCGGATTTTTGCCGACAAAGACGGAAAAATGAACCGTTCGGTTCTTGAAATCGGCGGATCGATTCTGGTTATATCGCAGTTTACGCTCTACGGCGATGCCCGGCGCGGCAATCGGCCCGGCTTTGATCAGGCCGCACTGCCGGACCGGGCTGTTGATTTATATGAAGCCTTTTGTCGGGAGCTGCGCCGAGTGGGACTGACAGTCCATACCGGTAAATTCGGCGCGGACATGCAAGTCACGCTGAACAATGATGGCCCGGTGACCATCTGGCTGGAGTCACCCGGCCGGTCGATCACTCAGGCAGCTGAAGCCGGGAGTACCGGCAATGACTGATCCATTGGATATCATCGACCTGCCATTCGGCATTTTTCAGGCCGTCTGCCACGTCATTCGCCTGGCTGCTTCATGCTGCCTGATCGATCCGGCCGCGCCGGTCAACCGGCTGCCGGCCGGCTTGCCGCCAGTTCGCCTGATCCTGGCCACGCATGGGCACTTCGACCATATCAGCGCGGCTGACGACTGGCGCCGGTCAACGCTGGCGCCGCTCGGTATCCACGCCAACGACCGCGCATGCCTGACCGACGCCAACCGGAATTTTTCGGCAGCCATTCTGCGTCCGATGACCTTCCAGGCCGCTGAACTTGATTTGACCGATGGCCAGACCCTGACGCTGGATGGCCATTATCAACTGGAAGTGCTGCATACCCCGGGCCACACCGCCGGTGGTATTTGTTTACTGCTAAGGCATGCGGGAAGACCGGCCGCGCTTTTTACGGGGGACACCTTGTTCGCCGGATCGATCGGCCGGC
>JAEXPB010000553.1 GCA_023438965.1 Bacillota bacterium
CTGGCGGAACGGATCGGCGGCGGCACTGCCATCCGCGATCGGTCGGTTTTCCGGCAACTGGCTCATGCCGATCTGGCATGGCGGCAGAAAGTCTGCAGCGGGCATTCGGCACAGCGCGGACGGCGAGCGACGCAAACCGCCCGCCCATGGCTGACCATCAGATGACCATAGGCGATCTGGTCCTGTTCCGGCACGAGAGCCGTCAACTCCTGCTCGATCGCCAGCGGGCTGGTCTGGTCGGTCAGCCCGATCAAGCCGGACAGGCGGGCGCAATGGGTATCCACGACAATGGCCGGTATGCCGAAGCAATCACCCAGGATCAGGTTGGCAATCTTGCGGCCGATGCCGGGCAACGCGGTCAATTCATCCCTGGTCTGCGGCACAAGGCCGGCATGCCGTTCCTGCAGGGCCTGGGCGGCACCGAGGATCGCCCGGGCTTTGGTCCGGAACAAGCCGCAGCTGCGGATCAAGTGCTCCAGTTCAGCCGGTTCGGCGACAGCCAGGTCGGCAATCGCCGGATAACGGGCGAAAAGCGCCGGTGTGATCTGATTGACGCGGGCATCGGTGCATTGAGCTGCCAGGATGGCGGCGACCAGGAGGTGCCAGGGTTCTTGGTAAGCCAGTGTGCAATCGGCGGCCGGATATTGCTGCCGGAGCAGGCGGACTGTCTCCGCCGCCATAGTCTGTCGGTCCATCGTTATTGCTTGTACTCCTGCAAATAAACTTTGATATCACGGTATTGGCCGTCGGAGCGGCGGTAAATTCGAATGGTGACCAGCGAGCCGACCGGCTGGCTCTGCAGGAATTTGCTCATGTCCATCGAGGTGCCGACCGCCGAACCGTTGATTGCGGTGATGACATCGCCTTTGCGCAAGTCGACGGAATAAGCCGGGCTGTCCTTGATCACGTTGCTGATATAAAGCCCGTCCGGCAACTGGTAGGGTTTTTGCAATTCCAGGAAGCCGTCCTCCAGCAGAACGGATACGCCCAGCCAGGAACGGCCGGCGACGAAACCATTGACGATCAGTCCAGTAGCCACTTGCCGGACGGTTCCCGCTGCCAGGGCGTAGCCCATGGTATCGGTGACGTCGCGGTTCAGGGCGCAGTTGGCCAGGCCGATCACCTCACCGGCCAGATTGAGGATCGGGCCGCCGGAGCAGGACTGGCTGATTGCCGCGTTGGTCTGGATCATTTCCAGATTGGTGCCGTCGTCGAGCATCACCGGCCGGTTCAGCCCGGTGATGATGCCGGCGGTCAAGCCGCCGGAAGACAGCATCTCATCCGGGTATCCGAGGGCTAGAATCATTTGGCCGACCCGCAATTCGGTCTTTTCAGCGAATTTGGCCGGCACAAGGACGGTTTCGCCCGGATCGATCTTTATGACCGCCAGGCCGGTCAGCAAATCACGGCCCGTCAGTTCGGCCCGGAATGTCTGGCCCGCACCGCCGATAGCGACCCGAATGCTGGCGTTAGCCAGAACTTTGCCCTGTTTGTCCAGGGCGATGCTCAAAATACTGGCGTTGGTGACGATCGATCCGGTCTGGTTATAAATCAGGCCGGAGCCGTGATTGGTCTTGCGGGTAGCGGTACCAGTCGTTTCCACAACAACATCGATGTTGACGACCGAAGGCGCGGCAGCCGCATAGATCTTTTCCACCAGATCCCGGGCTTGCCAGAGATTGAGCAAGTCCGCCGCGCTGTCGTTCCCGCTGCTGGCGGTCGGCGCAGGCGTGGGTGTCGGGGGGGGCGGGGGTGTCGGCGCAGCCGTCGGCGAAGGTGACGGTGTCGGCGTAGGCAGTTCAGGGGTCGGGATCCCGCTGGTCAGGTTGGTTGTCGCAAAAGGCAGGCGCAGCTGGGGCAGGCCCAGGAGGCCGCGCAGAAAAACGATCGCCGTCAGAAGCGAAGCTGCGACAGCGGATATCAAGCACATGGCAGCCAGCCCGGCTACCCATTTCGCCTTCATTTTGATCATTTACCTCCCAGAAGCCAGCTATGCCTGGCTCTTGCCTCCAGCATAATTGATTGGCGCCCTCTCATTCTACCGGGAAATCATGAAAGCTTTATGAACATTCCGCAACTCATGGGGCGGCCAGCGTGAAAATAAAGCGGGCGCCGCCGAGGTCACTGCGCGAAACGGTGATTTTTTGGCCGTGCGCGGCCAGGATGGTCCGGCAAATGTAGAGTCCGAGTCCGGAACCTTTGGCGGTGCGGGATTTGTCGACTTTGTAGAAACGATCAAATATATAGGGATATTCGTTTTCCGGCACGCCCGGTCCGCTATCCTCGATGATAATTTCCAGTTGCCGGGGACGGGCGGATTTACGGGTGGTCAGCGCAATGATCCCGTCTTCCGGCGTGAACCGGATGGCGTTGGACAGGATGTTGTAGACCACCCGGTTGATGGCTTCGCGGTCGCCGATGGCCAGCAGCCGGCCTTGCTCGTCCTGGAGAAAATCGGTTTGGACGCCCAGATGCTTCCCGGCCAGCAGGGGCTCCAGGCCGATGACGTCTTCCTTGATGACGGCATTGATGTCGAAGACGGTCTGGTTGAGCTTTTGCTCCCCTTCCAGAAGATTGGCCTCGAACATCGTGTTGACCAGCGTCTGCAGCCGCAAGGATTCCTGTTTGACGATATCCAGGTAATGCGGGAATTTTTCCGGCGGCACCGTGCCGTCGAGCATGCCCTCGACAAAGCCGCGGATTGAGGTGATCGGCGTGCGCAGATCGTGCGAAACACTTGATATGAAGGCCCGGCGCGCCCGTTCCTGGTTTTCCAGTTTTTCGATCATTGTGTTCATGGTGGTCACCAGGACTGTCAGGTCGGCGGTCAGCAGGACGTCCTCCCGGGTATGCCCGGCAGTGTCCGTGATGCCGGGCAGAACGATCCGGAT
>JAEXPB010000013.1 GCA_023438965.1 Bacillota bacterium
TGGCGGATTGTCCCCAGTTCCTGCAGCGTCATCTGCAGACTGCCGTCGCCGCTGATCACGATCACCGGGCGGTCCGGGCAGCCGATTTTGGCGCCGATCGCCGCCGGCAAGCCGTAACCCATCGTGCCCATGCCACCAGATGATATGAAGGTCCGCGGCCGCTGGACCGGATAATAGTTGGCGGCCCAGATCTGGTTCTGGCCCACCTCGGTCGTGATGATCGCCGTCGGGCCGGCCAGTCCGCCCAGCCGGTGCAGGAGATAGGGTGGCAGGATTGGCTGCGCGGTTTGCGGGAAATGGCCGTCATAGCTGTGATGAGCCTTGACCGCCTGCATTTGGGCAGCCCAATCCGCGAAGGGCGTTGCCAGTTCAAGGTCCGCCAGGCGGCACAGGGCTTGCCGGCCTTCGGCAACAACGGCCAGATGGGGTCGGATGTTCTTGCCGATCTCGGCCGGGTCAATATCGATATGAATGATCCTGGCCCGGCGGGCTATTTCGGAAGCGGCACCCATTGCGCGGTTGCCGATGCGGGCACCGATAACAATCACCAGGTCGGTATGATGCAGCGCGTTATTCGCCGCATAGACGCCATGCGAGCCCAGCGTGCCCAGATTAAGGGGGTGGTCGTGCGGCAGCGAACCGATGCCCATCAGGGTGGTGACAACCGGAATCCGGAACTTCTCGGCGAAGCGGGCCAGCTCCGCACCGGCATTACCGGCGATAATGCCGCCGCCGGCGCAGATGATCGG
This sequence comes from Bacillota bacterium, assembly GCA_023438965.1. Classification (GTDB taxonomy): domain Bacteria; phylum Bacillota; class Clostridia; order Saccharofermentanales; family UBA5734; genus UBA8949. The sequence continues at coordinate 750 of JAEXPB010000013.1, forward strand.
CTTTTGGGCCTGGCTCAGGAGCTCGAGGCAGGCTGCGGCATCGGCTTCACTCATTGCCGCTGCCGGATGGTAACCTGGCAGATCGACCGCCGCTGGGTAGGCAAAATCGAGCCAGTCAGTCTGGACATCCTGCGGAATATCGATCACAACCGGACCGGGGCGTCCGGTTGAAGCAATATGGAAAGCCTCCCGCATGATTCGGGGCAAATCACCAGCGGACTTGACCAGATAGTTGTGCTTGGTGAACGGCGATGTCGCGCCGGTGGTATCTACTTCCTGAAAACTGTCATGGCCGATCAGGTCGGACATGACCTGGCCGGTGATGGCCACCAGCGGTATGGAGTCCATATAAGCGGTTGCGATGCCAGTGATCAGGTTCGTCGAGCCGGGTCCGGAAGTCGCGACGCAGACACCGGTCCGGCCGGTGGCCCGGGCATACCCGCTGGCTGCGTGCGCCGCGCCCTGTTCGTTACGGGTCAGGATATGGCAGATCCGGGAATCGACCAGAGCATCGTAAAAGGGGCAGATCGCCGCGCCGGGATAACCGAAGATCGTCTCGACGCCTTCGAGTTCCAGGGCTTTGATGATCGCTTGGGCTCCTGTGATTGGCATGGTCATCGTCCTCTTTCGATAATCTGCAGCCGGATCGTACTATCGGATCCGTTCTGCTGATGGCCAGGATATTGGTTTCATAGTAGCACCGGCCGGAAATGATGTCAAAGCGCGGAACCAGATGACCTTCGGCAGTCTGTCCTCGCCGCTCCGCGGCATGCGGAGGCCTGTCCTCCGGTCACTGGTTCCGCTAGTTTCATCGGTAGGATGACCTTCGGCAGTCTGTCATAGCGGTTTGGCGTGGTAGGAGCTGCGAACCAGCGGGCCGGCTGAGACATCCGCGAACCCGGCCTGGAGGGCGGCATCCCGGTACCGGGCGAATTGAGCCGGCGTCACATAGTCGATGACCGGATGATGCTGGCGCGTTGGTGCCAGGTATTGGCCGATGGTCAGCATCCGGCAGTCCTGCCGCCGAAGATCGGCCATGACCGCCAGCACTTCGGCCGGCGTTTCGCCCAGGCCGACCATGATGCCGGACTTGGTTGTCAGCCGGTTGTCCAGCCGGCGCGCCCGGCCCAGCAGATCGAGCGAACGCCGGTAATCAGCTTGCGGCCGGACTGCCGGATATAGACGCGGCACGGTCTCGATATTATGATTCAACACATCCGGCCGGGCCGCGACCACCTGCCGCAAGGCCGCCTCGTCACCCTGGAAATCGGGAATCAGCAGCTCGATCGTCGGGTGACTGTCCGTCGGCCAGGTCCGGATGGCCTCGGTCACCCGGACGAAATGGCTGGCGCCGCCGTCCGGCAGGTCGTCACGGGTGACGGAGGTAACGACGACATGAAGCAGGTTCAGGCTGGCCGCCGCCGCGGCGACCCGCTCCGGTTCGGCCGGGTCCGGCGGCTGCGGCAGGCCTTTGCTGACACAGCAGAAGGTGCAGCGGCGGGTGCAGTCGCGGCCGAGGATCATGAAGGCGGCCGTGCGGTTACCGAAACACTCGCCGCAGTTCGGGCAGCTCGCTTCCTCGCAGACCGTGTGCAGGTCCAACGAACGCAGCAGCGCCGTGACGGCCTGGTTGGTTGCGCCCGAGTTCGCCGGCACGCGCAGCCACTCCGGCTTGGGCTGGAAGTGCGGCTGCGCGGTCATGTTTCGGCACTTCCATCGGTCAATTGCGCGAGCAGATCCGGCAAGTCCAGCCAGTGGATGTCCTGGCCGAAATGCCCGGCAACGCTGCGGGCGGTGGCCAGGACAGCCTGGCCAAAATCGACCGGATGGCCAAGTTCCCTTTCCACCGAGGTCACGCCCAGCGACAATCCGCAGGGATTGATCCAATCGAAGTGGCGCAAGTTGGTGTTTATATTCAAAGCAAAACCATGCATGGAGATGCCTTGGGTAAAGGCCAGGCCAAAGGCTGCGATTTTGCGGTCGCCAACCCAGACGCCGGTATACTTGTCCTGCCGGTAATCGGCGGCGATGGCATACTGCTCCCGCAGAAAATCAATCAACGCCAGCTCGAGCTGCTGGACAAACCAGCGGACGCCCTGGGGGAAGTCTTTCAATCGGAAGATCGGGTAACCCACCAGCTGGCCCGGCCCATGATAGGTGACGTCGCCGCCGCGGCTGACCGAATGGACCGCAACGCCGGCAGCCTGCAGCTGCTCGCGGGACAGATAGATGTTGGCCGGATTGCCGCGGGTGCCCAGGGTGATCACCGCCGGATGCTCCAGCAGCAGCAAGACATTGCCGATCCGGTCAGCCTGACGGGCTGCAGCCAGCCGGTATTGCAGTTGCAGGGCTTGAG
>JAEXPB010000041.1 GCA_023438965.1 Bacillota bacterium
AAGTCAACGGCGAGCTCAAGGGTTATCCGGCCATGGGGCTTTCACTGACTTTTGATCACCGCGCCATCGATGGTGCGCCGGCCGCCCGCTTCCTCAAGGACCTGAAGCTGGCGCTGGAAAATTTCACGCTGCTGCTGATGCAGGGAGGTATGAGCCATGTTTGATCTGATCGTCCTGGGCGGCGGACCCGGCGGCTATCTGGCCGCGGAGCGCGCCGGCGCAGCCGGGCTCGCAACCCTGCTGATCGAAAAGAACAAAATCGGCGGCGTCTGCCTCAACGAGGGCTGCATTCCATCCAAAACCCTGCTGAACAGCGCCAAAATCTATGATCATGCCTGTAACGGTCAAAAATACGGCGTCACAGCCGAGAATGCCCGGATCGACCAGCCAGCCGTCGTCGCCCGCAAGAACAAGGTCGTGCGCAATCTGGTCAACGGGGTCAAGCATTCGCTGAAAACCAGCGGCGTGACGGTCAAGGAAGGCTTCGGCACCATTCTCGGCCGGGAGAACGGCGTGATCCGGGTCCAGGTCGGCGAGGAGACTTTTGAAAGCCGGCGCCTGCTCGTCGCCACCGGTTCGGAAGCCGTCGTGCCGCCCATCCCCGGCGTCAAGGAAGGGCTGGCCGCCGGCACCGTGCTGACCAATCGCGAAATCCTCGACCTGCCGGAAATCCCCGCCACGCTGGCCATTGTCGGCGGCGGCGTGATCGGCCTGGAGATGGCCGGCTACTTCCAGACCTGCGGCTGCAAGGTCACGGTCATCGAGATGCTGGATCACATTGCCGGCGCCGCGGACCGTGAGCTGGCTACCCTGCTGCAGAAAGCATTTGCCAAGAAAGGTATCACCTTCCACCTGAACTGCCAGGTGACCGGCATCGGACCGGGCACGGTCGAATTCAAGAACCAGGCGGGTGAAGCCAGCAAGATCGACGCCGCCTACACGCTGCTCAGCGTCGGCCGCCGGCCGGTAACCCGCGGCTTCGGCCTCGAGAACCTGGGCGTCCTGATTGAGCGCGGCCGCATCGTGACCGATGCGCAGGGTCGGACCAACATTCCCGGCGTTTATGCCGTCGGCGACGTCAATGGCGTCTGGATGCTGGCGCATGCCGCCTACCGTGAGGCGGAGGTTGCCGTCAACACGATGCTGGGCAAAAAGGACACCATGCGCTACCAGGCAATGCCTTCGGTCCTGTATACCAATCCGGAAATGGCCTTCGTCGGCGAGACCGAGGAGACCTGCCGCGAAAAAGGCCTCGAATACCGCAAAGTGACGCTGCCGATGACCTTCAGCGGCCGCTACATGGCTGAGAACGAAGGCGGCGAGGGGATAATCAAACTGCTGATCGATCCGGTCCGCAACCGTCTGCTCGGTTGCCACCTGATCGGCAGCTATGCGTCGGAGATCATCATGAGCGCCGGCATCCTGGTTGAGACCGAGATGCGGATCGATGATATCAAGGAACTTGTTTTCCCGCACCCGACCGTCAGCGAGATCATCCGCGAAGCCATTTTCCACGCTTGAAACCGCACCGTCCCTAACTGCCGCAGGGTTGCTGCCCGCGGCTGAATAATCCGGAGGATATGTTACCATGACCAAGCAATTATTCGTGAATCCCGCAGAAATCCGCAAACCCGGCTGGATCAAATTTCAGGACATTCCGGTCATCCAGTATGCCAAGCCGGTCCAGGAAGAGGCTGTCAACTTCAGCAAGGACGACTTCCTGCGCATCTACCGCGACATGCGCATGATCCGTGAATTCGAGACCATGCTCTACTCGATCAAGACCACCAATGCCTATAATGGCCTCGAATACAACAATCCCGGCCCGGCGCACCTTTCGATGGGCCAGGAGGCTTCCTCGGTCGGCCAGGCTTACCTGCTGACTTCCGACGACTTTATCTTCGGCTCGCACCGCAGTCATGGTGAAATCCTGGCCAAGGGCCTGTCGGCGATCCACAAGCTGAGCGAGGCCGATCTGCTGGCCGTCATGGAGAAATTCCTCGGCGGTGCGACCTGGAAAGTCATCGAAGAGGCCAACAAGGGTCAGGGCCGCCCGATCAGGGAACTGGCCGTCGACTTTCTGGTTTACGGCGCGCTGGCGGAGATCTTCGCCAAGAACACCGGCTTCCACAAGGGTCTGGGCGGCTCGATGCACGCCTTCTTCCTGCCCTTCGGCATCTATCCGAACAACGCCATCGTCGGCGGTTCGGGCGATATTTCGGTCGGCGCCGCGTTGTACAAGAAGATCAACCGCAAACCGGGCATCGTCGTCTGCAACATCGGGGACGGTTCGATGGGTTGCGGCCCGGTCTGGGAAGGCATGATGCTTTCGGCCATGGACCAGTTCCGCACCCTCTGGGAAGGCGACATGAAGGGCGGACTGCCGCTCCTGTACAACATCATGAACAACCAGTACGCCATGGGCGGCCAAACCCGCGGCGAAACGATGGGCTATGACTTCGTGGCCCGCATCGGCGCCGGCGTCAATCCGGAGCAGATGCACGCCGAGCGCATCGACGGCTACAACCCGCTGGCCGTGATCGATGCCATGCGCCGCAAGCTGGCCATCCTGAAAGACAAGCGCGGCCCGGTCCTGCTGGATACCATCACCTACCGCTACTCCGGCCACTCGCCATCCGACGCCGACTCGTACCGCACAGCGGAAGAGAAGGAAACCTGGCAGACGCAGGACTCGATCGCCGCTTACCGGAACCAGCTCGTGCTGGCCGGACTGGCCGCCGACGCCGAATTCGCGGCCATTGATGAAATGGTCATTAACACGATCACCCAGGCCGTCCGACTGGCCATCAACCCGGACATCTCCCCGCGCATGAACCTGAACAAGACACCGGATGCCATCGAGAGCATCATGTTCTCCAACCAGCGCCAGGCGAAAATGGAGGACCGTCCGGTGGAAATGCTGCAGAAGCGCGAAGAAAACCCGCGTGTCCAGCAGATCGCCAAGAAGGAGCGTTTCGCGTTCGATGCCAACGGCAAACCGGTTTCCAAGAACAAGGTCTACCAGCTCCGCGACGGTTTGTTCGAAGCCATTCTTGACAAATTCTACGAGGATCCGACCCTGGTGGCCTATGGCGAAGAGAACCGCGACTGGGGCGGCGCCTTCGCTGTCTACCGCGGTTTGACCGAAGCCGTGCCCTATCATCGCCTGTTCAATTCACCGATCTCCGAAGGCGCCATCGTCGGTTCGGCTGTCGGCTACGCGATGAGCGGCGGCCGCGCCCTGGTCGAGTTGATGTATTGCGATTTCCTGGGCCGTGCCGGTGACGAAGTGTTCAACCAGCTGCCCAAGTGGCAGGCCATGTCGGCCGGCATTCTGAAGATGCCCGTCGTGGTTCGCGTTTCCGTCGGTTCCAAGTACGGTGCCCAGCATTCGCAGGACTGGACTTCGCTTTGCGCCCAGATTCCCGGCCTGAAAGTTGTCTTCCCGGCGACCCCCTATGATGCCAAAGGCCTGATGGCGGCTGCCCTGAACGGCACCGACCCGGTTATTTTCTTTGAAAGCCAGCGGATCTACGATGTCGGCGAGCAGTTCCACCAGGGCGGCGTGCCGGCTGAAAGCTACGAAATCCCGATCGGTGAGCCGGATGTCAAGAAAGCCGGCCAGGACCTGACGATCCTGACCATCGGCGCCACCCTCTACCGCGCGCTGGATGCCGCGAAGATCTTTGAAGAGAAATACGGCATCCGTGCGGAAATCATCGATGCCCGTTCCATGGTGCCCTTCAATTACGAGAAAGTCATCGCCTCGGTCAAGAAAACCGGCAAGATCATCGTTGCCGGCGATGCCTGCGAGCGCGGCTCCTACCTCAGCGAGCTGGCGCGCAGCATCGGCGAATTGTGCTTCGATGACCTGGACGCGCCGGTCGCGGTGCTGGGTTCCCGCAACTGGATCACGCCGGCGTTCGAGCTGGAGAATCATTTCTTCCCGCAAGCCAGCTGGTTTATCGACCTTTATCACGAACGGATCCAGCCGATCCCCGGTTATGTCGCCGAACAGTCCTTCACCGACGTCGAGATGATCCGCCGCAGCCGTCTGGGCGTTTGACGTCCGCCGCCTGGCCGCAAGCCCGGCCGCCGGTTCGCCGAACCGGCGGCCTGACCTTTCCGATGCAGGAAGGAGCGCAAAGCCGCATGACTGAACAAGAGCTGATTTCCCGCCTGAACGCGCCGGCCATGGCCGATCGCCTTCAGGCCCTGCGCCAGCTGAAAGACTTGTTGGACGCCGGCAAGCTGGCGCGGCCGGCCCAGGGCCGCGATGTCAACAACCATATCCACACCCATTATTCATTCTCGCCCTATTCGCCAACCAAAGCAGTCTGGATGGCCTGGCAGGCCGGACTGACCACCGCCGGCATCATGGACCATGACACAATCAGCGGCGCGCGGGAGTTCTCCGCTGCCGGCGATATCATGAACCTGCCGACCACTGTCGGCGCGGAATGCCGGGTTTCTTTGGCCGCGACGCCGCTGGCCGGACGCCGGATCAACAATCCGGACCAGGACACGGTGGCCTATGTTGCCCTGCACGGTGTGCCGCACAACCAGATTGACGCGCTGGACGCCTGGTTCACGCCGATCCGTCGCGTCCGCGGCCAACGCAACCGCCGGATGGTCGATCGCTTGAACGACCTGCTGCGGCCGGCCGACATTACCCTGGATTATGACCGCGATATTGTGCCGCTGTCGGCTGAAGCTGACGGCGGTGAGGTGACCGAACGGCATCTGCTTTTTGCCGTGGCCGGCCGGTTGCTGCGCCGGTTCGGCGCCGGTGGGAACCTGACCGGTTTTCTGACCGGCACGCTCGGCATTCCGGTTAACGCCAAGGCACAGGCCCAACTGACCGATCCGCAAAATCCGCACCTGGCTTACGACCTGCTGGGCGTCCTGAAAAGCGACTTGGTCGAAAAATTCTATATCGATGCGACAGACGAATGTCCGCCGGTCACCGACTTGGCCGAATTTACGCGTACGCACG
>JAEXPB010000025.1 GCA_023438965.1 Bacillota bacterium
GCCCTGGCCAGCATGACACTGGTCAGGCACGGGGAGGCAGCCAAGGCCTGACCCGGAAACGGAGGGTTAGCCATGAAGCACCTTTTTGCGGGCAGTGGTTCGATGATCGAACAGATCGGCCAGATCTTCGCCCTGATCCGGGCGCACGACGGCCTGACACGGCAAAGTTTGGCCAGCCGGCTGGATTTGCCGGCAACCACTCTCAATCGCTCGCTGGAGCGCCTCCTGAAAGCCGGTCTGATCCGTGAATCCGGTCTGGCCGATTCATCTGGGGGTCGGCGGCCGAGCTTGTATAAAATCAACAGCCAGGCTGGCCTGCTATTGGGTGTCGACCTGTCCGGCCCCGACGCCCGGCTGGTGTTGACCGACTTGAATCTCCGGGTTCTCGGCCGGCGGCTGTTGCCTGCCTGGGCGGTCCCGGTCGATGGCGGCCCGGCGGCTGCCCTGATCGCCGGTTGCCGGGATCTGGCCGGTCAAGATCACCTGGCGGCCGGCATGATTTTCGGTTTGGGTTTCTGTCTGCCCGAAACCGGTGTGTTACCGCCGAACGGCACCGCTGTGTCAAATGGACAGTCCGGCGAAACGTCGGCCTCCAGCGATCCGGCTGTCTTGATCCAGTCGGTCGCCGCTGATTTGCAGCAGAAGGCCAATTCGCTGCCCGCAGCCAGTGCCGGTCTATATGCCGGACTATGGCGCAGCTTGCCCGGATCAGACATCAGTCACGATGTTTGCCCGCTGTTGGAATTGGTTGCCGATGACAGCATTGGGCTGGGACAGATCCACTTGGTCAATCCGGCCCAGTCCGTGCTGACTTTTGTCCAGTTGAGCGGTATGGTAGTGCCGGCGTCGGACAAACCGGCAGCCGGCGGAACAGTTCTCGGCCAGTTGGCCACCCGTCCCGCGATGCTGAAAAGATTCCAACACCTGAAAGATGACGCTGATTTGACCTGGCTGGATTTCTGCCAGGGTGTTCAGGCCGGGAAGCGTAAGGCCCGATTGGTTCTGCAGGAAGCAGCGGCAGCGCTGTCGGTCGCTTGCCTGAACGCCGCGATCGCCACCGGCAGCCGGCATTTACTGCTGGCCGGCGATTCCTTCCGGGATTTGCCGGAATATGAAGCCGCCGTGCGGGTCAGCCTGCGGGAGCTGGCCGTCCGTACCGGCCAGGAACTAAATATGCCGGAACACGACATGGGAGACGATCTGCGGGCAGTCGGAGCTGCTGCCCGAGCCTTGGAGCAAGCGATCAATCTCCGCTGAGCCGGTCAATGGGCATGTCCGCAACAGCCGCCGCTGCAGCCGCAGCCGCGCGACGGAGACTGGCCGGCGCCGGGGCAGGCATCGCAGTCTTTGCCTTTAAATTTCAGAACATTGACTTTCCGGTAAACAGTCGCCAGATCGGCGGCTCCGCAAACCGGGCAGTGCAGTGAGCCGTCGGACCTGGCTTGGATCGACGCCTTGACGGTAAATTCCGCCTGGCATTTATCGCATCGTAAATCATAGTAGGGCATATTGAGCAATCCTCCATTTATACAATATCAGGTGCCGCCGGCACCGTAAAGACATCGCCCGGTTTTTCCGGCAGCAGGATGTTTGAATAGCCGGCTGCGCCAGCCAGTTCAACGAACCGGCGATACAGGTTTTCGAAGCCATGCGCATGCATGGGGACCGTCACCCGCGGCCTCAGTCGTTCCTCGGCATACCAGATGCCTTGCAGCAGGGCGTCTTCCTGGTAACCGTCACTGGTGCTGACCGGCAGAAAGGCCAGGTCGGGCTGCCGGCCGCTCTCCGCCAGCCAGTCGGCCAGCAGGTCAATCTCCCGTCGATACCCCTGGCGGTATTGATCCAGGTCGTCCCAGACCGCCAGGTCGCCGCCGTGGTAAAACACGCCTTCCGGCGCTTCCACCAGGAAAGAAACGCCGCTGTCGGTCGACGCCGTGGTCCGGATGCAAAGATCATCCAGCCGCAGCTGGCTATGCGGCCAGACCAGCCAGGTGCCGCGGGGCGCCGCAGCGGAGTCGGCTGCCGTCGGCGGCGCATCCAGGCCGAGGACATAATTGGCTTGGGGGTGCCGGCTGAGCCGGCGCTGCAACTCGGCCGAATAATGATCGGCATGCTTGTGCGAGGCAAAGGCGTAGATCGGCAGCGGGTCCAGCAGCGCAAGGTCAAGGGCGCCGCGCTCGAGTCCGCCGCGGGAAGGCCGGATCGGCAGGCGTCCGTAGTCAAACAGCAGCCAGCGGCGCGAGGTGCGGACCAGCCAGGCACTGTGCCCAAGATAATACAGGCGAAAATCCGCCGACGGCGGATTTGCTGCCGCGGAACAGGCAGCGGGACCCGCAGCGGTGTGGGCCGCGGCCGGATCGATGGCGATAACCATGTCAGCGGACTCAGCCGGGTCGGCGGCAGCCGGTTTCTTTTCATACAGCATGCCGACATGGGGGATGCCATCCTCCAGATAGGTTTCCGTTACCGGGCGAAAGCCATGCTGGCTATAAAACCCCTGCAAATGCTTCTGGGCCGATATATGGATGCTCTCTCCGCCAAACAGGCTGAAACAGCGGGGGATGGCCTGCCGCATCAGCTCGTGGGCCAATCCATGACCGCGCTGGTCCGGCCGGACGACCACCCGGCCGATCGCGGCTTCCGGGTACAGCTGTCCGGGCGGCAGCAGGCGGGCACAGGCAATCAGCTGTTGACCGGCGTCCTTGAGCATTAAATGGTATGCCGCCTTGTCCCGGCCATCACAGTCCAGATAAGCGGCTTTCTGTTCGACCACAAAAACCTGGCCGCGCAATTGCAGCAGGTCGTACAACTCGTCGTTGGTCAGTTCGGCAAATGGCTTGCAGGACCATTCCATCAGTACACCTCCCTAGAGATCGTCAACATAGTAATCCCATTGGCCGGCCGGATTTCGAAAAGTGGTCGCCCGGATATCGAATGCATAGGAGATATGGCCCTCGTGCAAGACATCCTGCGGCTCGCCGGATGCGACCAGCCGGCCATGGAACATCAGGAAGAGCCGGCTGCAGTATTTGGCGGCCGCCCGCAGGTCATGCATGACCGCAATGACCAGTTTGCCGGCCTCGGCCAGCTCGCGGCAGAGCAGAAGCGTCTCGTTGGCGTGCCGGATATCCAGGCTGGATGTCGGCTCATCCAGCAGGAGCAGCGGGGTGTCCTGGGCCAGGATGCGGGCGAACATCACCCGCTGGCGTTCGCCGCCGGAGAGCAGGGTCACCAGTTTGCCTGCTTCGTCCAGGCAGCCTGCCGCCGCCATGCATTGGCGGGCATAGGCCTCGTCCAGGGCGGAAAAACCAGCCAGGCTGGACTGGTAGGGATGGCGTCCCATCAGGACCACCTCGCTGGATGGGAATGCAAACGGCATGACGGTGTCCTGGTGCATTGTGGAACACAGCCGGGCCATTTCCCGCGGCCGGATGTGCTGCACCGGCCGGTCGTTGAGCAGCACCTCGCCGGCTGAAGGTTTCAGGAGTCCGCCAAGCTGACGCAGGAGAGTCGACTTGCCGGCGCCGTTGGGCCCGACAATACCGATGAATTCGCCGCCCTGGGCCGTAAAGCTGATGCCGTCCAGGATCGTCACCTTCGGCTCGACACCGGCCTGGTAGCCCAGTTGGCGGCTCTCCAGCCGCACCGGCGCCGTGTTGAGGCTCATTGGCAGATTCATGCCAGCTGTCCGCCCCCTTTCACCGACCGATACATCAGGTAAAGGAAATACGGTGCGCCCACCAGCGCAGTAATCACGCCGGCGGAAACTTCCGCGCCGGTCGGCCAGGCGACCAGCCGGGTCAGCAGGTCGCATAACAGCAGGAATATGGCGCCGCCAAAGGCGCTGGCCACCATCAGAATCCGGTGCGATGGCCCGACCAGCAGGCGCATGATATGCGGAATGATCAGGCCGACAAAGCCGATCGGTCCGGTCTCCGCCACAATGGCCGCCGTGCAGATGGAGGCCAGCAGAACCATCAGGAAACGGGTGCGGCCGGGCGGCACGCCAAGCGCGCGGGCTTCTTCGTCACCCAGCAGCAGGATGTCGAGATCCGGAGCTTTGATGAAAATGACCGCTATGGTGGCGGCCACCGGCAGCAGGATGGCTTGTACGTGCTCCCAGCGCCGGTTCGCCAGACCGCCCATGGTCCAGAAAATATAACTGGAAACCTGGTATTGGTTGGAAAAGGTCAGGGCCAGCGAGGTCAGGGCGCCAAACAGCGCGCTGATGGCCATGCCGCTCATGATCAGGGTGGTCGTTTTGGTGCGGCCGCCGCTGGCCAGGGCAATGCCCATGATCATGGCCACCGCGGCCATGGCGCCAAGGAAGGCAAAAGCCGGCAAGGCCAGGTAGGCACCGGCACCGCTGATGATGGCCAGCAGGGCACCCAGGCTGCCGCCGGCAGAAACGCCGAGTATGCCCGGTTCCGCCAGCGGGTTGCGGAAAATTCCCTGCATGACCGTACCGGAAACGGCCAGTCCGCTGCCGGCCAGGACGGCTGCGATCACGCGCGGCAAGCGAATGAGCAGGATGACCGTCTTGTCGGCGTCATCGATCGTGCCGGCCGGCAGGCCGATGACGGATGCGATGCTGCGCAGGATCGTCCCGGGAGGAATCCGGACCGCGCCCAGGGCGACAGCCAGCAGGACCGCGCCGAACAGCACGGGAACGCCGGCCAGAATGACGGCAGTGACGGTCAGCCGGCCCGACGGCATCGCACGGGCGGCGGAATGGTCAGCCATAAGCATGTGCTCCTTCCCAACAGCGGGATTGCGATAAAAATCCCGGATCCCGTCATCATTATACAGGATCCGGGGCTTTTGTGCCGACCAGACTGGCCCGGCCGGGAACCGGCCCGCGCTTCAGGCCGGACCAGTCCGGCTCATTTGAATCGTTCCGGGTACGCAGCCTTGGCCAGTTCGGCAACCGCTTCGACCATATACTGGGATGTCGAGCCGCGATATTTTTCTGTCAGAGCGATCACTTTGCCATTCTGGACAGCCGGCAATGTGGCCAGCAGTTTGTCGGCCAGAATGCCTTTGATGATTTTCTCGCCTTTGTCATCGACAACACTATAATCCGCCGCGTAAGAAATGGCCGGCACGATCAGCAGATCCGGCTTCCATTCGCCAACAACCTTCTCCTTGCTCACGGCGCTGTAATTCGGAGCGTTGCAGACATTGACCAACCCGGCGGCGGCCGCGATGGCCGTGAACGGCGACTCCTGGCCATAGGCGGCCAGCATGCCGGCGTTACTGCCGCTTTGGTCGTAATAATCTTCATAATACATGGCCTTCAATTTTTTATCGGCAGTCAGGCCGGTCAGTTTGTCCGACACGGCTTTCAGCTTGGCGTCAATGGCAGCGTTCATGGCCTGGCCCTTGGCAGTGGCCCCGGTTGCCGCCGCCAGGGTGACGATCGCCGCTTTGATCTGCTCGAAGTTGGTCGGCGAGGCCATTTGCAGGACCACTGCGCCGGCATCGGTCAGGGATTTGGTCAGCGAACCGTCCGGGTCGGAGAAGGTGTCGATCACAACCAGATCCGGCTTCAGGGAGACAATCTTTTCCGGTTCCTTGGTGGAGACTCTGGCCGCAACTGCCTTGGCCTTGTCGGCGGCCGCCGAGAGAACGGCGCTGTCGCCCCAGGCGGACAAACCCTTGATCCGGCTGGCTTCAACCAGATCGAGCAGCATTTCGCCGGCCCAGACATTCGTGACGACGATGGATTGGGGTTGATTTTTAATGACGACATCCTTCCCGGCGGCATTCTTGACTGTGACCGGGAAAACCGCAGCCGCAGCAGTGGTCGAGCCGTTTGTCGCCGCTGCGGTTGTTGCCGCAGTTGCGGCTGTCGTTGCCGCTGCAGTCGTCGCCGCGGGATTCACTGCGGGCTGGCAGCCGGCCAGGATCAGGCAGAAGCTGACGATTGTCAGCATGAAGGCTAATGCTCTTTGCATGGATTCCCCTCCAGGATCTGGTAGCCGCTGCGCGGATGAGCGGCTGTGCTGATTGGTTCAGTTCCAGTTTAGTGACTGTACCGTCCGGATACAATCAACCCTCTTTCGCTTTTTTGTAATATTTTGAGATTAGCAGGAGTCGCATTTTTACAAAGCCCGGTTGTCAGCGTTGGTTCACGGTCCGGACTGTTCGTCCGCCAGGTTAAGCGGTAAAATGGAATCAGCACAACAACGCCAGTTTTTATGGCCGTGCGCAAGCCCCGCTGCCGCACAACCGTTCGGCAACCGACTGACAACCGGAGGTCAAGGCCATGTTTCCATCTGTTGCCCTGCCCGAATTGATCCTGTATGGTCTGGCCGGCTTGATCGGCCTGGCCGTCTGCTTCTTCGGCTACCGCCTTTTCCGGATCTGGCTGGCTTTGGCCGGCCTGCAGGCCGGCTTCTACCTCGGTCTCCGGCTAGGCGGCATCCTCTTTGCCCGCCAGGTGCCAATCATCCTGACGGCAGTTGTCGGTGCGATCCTGCTGGCCGGCCTCTTTGGCCTGATTTACCGGATCGGCGCCTTCCTGGCCGGTGCCGGCGTCCTGGTCCTGCTGCTGGCGCTGATCCTGCAGCTTATGCCCCTGGACAGCAATGTCCGTCTGTACGCACTCTTGGCGGCAGCGTTGCTTGGCGGCATCCTGGGTGTCGTGCTGGTCCGTCCTTTCCTGATCCTGGTTACCGCCCTCAATGGCGCTTACCTCGTCGCCGACAGTGTCGCCAACCTGATGATCGGCACGCCCATCGGCCAGTATGTCGAGCTGCACCGGACCTTCGGCAGTGTCCGCCTGATCCTGCTGCTCACCGGCATCCTGGTCTTGTCCATCCTGGGCTGCCTGGCGCAGTTCCGGATGACCCGTCGGAAGGATCTGAATCAAGCGGTTCCGCCGCCTGCTCCGCCATTGCCCGCCCAACCGGCCGGCCCGCAGACCGAACCGCCCACCGGCCCCCAGCCGGGCTCTCCGCCGGCCAATCCGCCGGAACCGCCAGCCTCCCGGTTCTGAACTGCCAAATCGCGATACCGGACGGCCAGGCGGCGCCAGCCGGGGCAAGTGCCGCCGGGACGGATTTTTCGTCGAAATAACCCGATAATCAGGCAGTTTGCACAAATCGGTCCTTTACGAATTTTTTCAGATATGATAAAATCCCTTCAGGTCTCATTGCAGGCCACTAATCTGCAATTCAGCGAGATCTGAAGGGATTCATCCAAGAGGAGGATGAGTACGCGGCGTTTCCGCCTGCTACCTGTTATTATTATAGGACAGGCGGGCGCTTCGGCACAACCCATTATTTTTCACAATCTTTTTTCATCCGAAGCGGCATTATCCCGACGATACTCCAAAATCCATCGGAGTTCAGTCACCGGAAGGTTAAGATGGCTGTCATTTTGCGTGAAACTCAACTTTATGAACCGATCCGTCAATACTGGGCTGCCGCCGGTTATGAAGTGCGTGGCGAAGTGGCCGGCTGCGATGTCCTCGCCTGCCTCGGCGAGGAACTGGTTGCCATCGAGCTGAAGACATCGCTGAATCTGGAGGTGATACTCCAGGCCACCCAGCGGCAGAAGCTCTGCAGCCAGGCCTGGATCGCCGTGCCCCGCAACGGCCGCATTTTGCGCACCCGCCGCTGGCAGCAGCTGATCCATCTGCTGCGCCGGCTGGAACTTGGCCTCCTGCTGGTCGATCTGAGCCGCCAGCCGCCGCGGGTCGAGGCTGCGCTGCTCGCCCTGCCTTTCGACCGCCGGCAAAGTCAGGCCAACAATCGCGGCCGCGCCAAAAAAATGCGCCAGGAGTTTGAACACCGGCATGGCGACCGCAACACCGGCGGCAGCAACCGCACCCGCCTGATGACCGCCTATCGGGAGCAAGTGCTGCTGATCGCCGCCCTGCTGGCGCAAAACGGCCCCGCTTCGGCCGCCCGGCTGCGCAAGCTGGGGGCGCCGGCGCAGACCTACGCCATGATCTACCGCAATTATTACGGCTGGTTCGCCAAATGCGGCACCGGCCTGTACATGCTGACTGATTCCGGCCGGCAGGCTTTGCAGGAGCATGCCGAGTTGGCCGGCCAGATGCTGACCGAGCAAGCCGCCCGTTCGGACAGCTCTGGTTGATGTTGGTAAAATCTGTCCAAAAACGCTTTACCAGATTAAATGAATGAATTACAATGCAGAGTGGACGCTGCCCCTGTCATACCGGCGTTCAAATCAAGATTATCCTGGAGGATTGTGAAAATGTCTAGACGTCTGATTTCCGCCTGCCTGATTCTGGTCCTGCTGCTGTCACTCGGTCTGGCCGCCTGCCAAAAACAAAACACCGCCGATGAATCCTGGAACAAAATCAAGGCCAAAGGCGTCCTCGTCCTCGGTCTGGATGACGCTTTCCCGCCAATGGGCTTCCGTGACGAGAAGAACAACATCGTCGGTTTTGACATCGATGTGGCTACCGAAGTCTGCAAGCGCCTGGGCCTGACCCTCAAGACGCAGCCGATCGACTGGTCCCAGAAAGTCAATGAATTGAACACCGGTCTGGTTGACTGCCTCTGGAATGGCTTCACCATCACGGAAGAACGCCAGAAGGAACTCAGCATCACCAAGCCCTATATGAAGAACCGCCAGGTCCTCGTGGTGCTGGCAGGTTCCACGATCAAGACCAAGGCTGACCTGGCCGGCAAGAAGCTTGCCGTGCAGGCTGAGTCCAGCGCCGTGGAAGCCTTGAACGCCGACACGGCATTCAAGAAGAGCCTGAAGGAAGTTGTCGAGTTGAAAGACAATGTCACCGCCCTGCTCGATCTGGAAGCCAAGACCACCGACGTGGTTCTGATGGACGAAATCGTCGCCAATTACCATATTCAGAAAAAGGGCGCCGGCTACCGGGTACTCGGCGAGTCGCTCGCCGAAGAGGATTATGGCGTCGGTTTCCGCAAGGCCGACCTGGCCCTGCGCGACAAGGTCCAGACGACGCTCGAAGCCATGGCCAAGGATGGCACGCTGGCCAAGATCTCGCAGACCTGGTTCGGCAAGGATGTCACAACCGTTGGCAAATAAGTTGGCTCACCACAGGTAAACAGTCATGGATTATGCCGATGTCCTGCTTTATATGCTCAATGGCACCTGGACGGCGGTTCAGCTCTTTTTGCTGACCGCCGTCCTTTCCCTGCCACTCGGTCTGGCGGTCGCCAAGGCCCGCATGTCCAGCCGCGCCTGGCTCAGTGCGCCGGTTCGGCTCTATCTGCTGGTCATGCGCGGTACGCCGTTGATGCTGCAGTTGATTTTTTTCATGTACGCGCCCTCTTTTCTGTTCAATTGGCCGATGAACCGGTTCTTCGCCGCCGTGCTGGCCTTCACGCTGAATTATGCCGCCTATTTCGCCGAAATCTACCGCGGCGGCATTGAGTCGATTCCCGCCGGCCAGTATGAAGCCGGTCATGTGTTGGGTTTCACCAACGGTCAGACCTTCCTGCGGATCATTCTGCCGCAGGTTGTCAAGCGCATTCTGCCGGCTTGCGGCAATGAATTCATGACCCTGGTCAAGGACACCGCCCTGGCACAGGTCATCGGCGTGCCGGAATTGTTCCGGGCGGCCCAGAACAGCTCTTCGCGCCTGGTCTCCATCCTGCCGATCGTCATTGCCGGTGTCTTCTATCTGGTTATGAACAGCGGGGTGGCCGCGGCATTCAACTTCACGGAAAAGAAATTCAATTATTACAAGGGTTAAGGTGGCCATCGTGCAAGCAACTGGTCTTGAAAAACTCCGGGTGACCGGACTGAGCAAATGTTTCGGCAAACTGGAGGTTCTGCGCGACCTGTCGATGACCGTCAACCAGGGCGAAGTGGTAGCGGTGATCGGGCCTTCCGGATCCGGCAAATCAACCCTGCTGCGGCTGATCAACCAGCTGGAAACCGCTGACAGCGGCGAGATCGTCGTCTGCGGCGATATCCTGTGCCGGAACGATGCCGCCGGACGGGCCGTATACGCCGATGCGGCCGACCTGCACCGGATCCGTCTCCGGCTAGGCCTGGTCTTCCAGAATTTCAACCTATTTCCGCATTTTTCCATCCTGCGCAATATCACCGAAGCCCCGGTCCATGTCTTGAAAACGGACCCGGCGGCGGCCGAGGCACAAGCGCGGCAGCTGCTGGACAAGCTGGGGCTGGCTGACAAAGCCGCCGCTTATCCTTTCCAGCTCTCTGGCGGCCAGCAGCAGCGGGTTTCGATTGCCCGCGCGCTGGCGTTGAATCCGGAAGTGCTTTTTTTTGATGAACCGACATCAGCCCTGGATCCCGAGCTGACCGGCGAAGTCCTGAAGGTCATCCGCGCACTGGCTGAAGAACAGATGACGCTGGTTGTCGTCACCCATGAGATGGCTTTCGCCCGCGAGTTGGCCGACCGGATCATCTTTATGGATCAGGGTGTGATCATCGACCAGGGAACCGCCGAGGCGGTTTTCAATTCGGAAAACGAACGTACCCGCCAGTTTCTGCGTCGCTACAGCGATAGCTGAACGGCCGCTCCTGAAGCCGGCTGGAGGATATTTTACGCACAAAATAAAGCAGTTCCGGGGCACCACTCCCGGAACTGCTTCCATATTGGAGGAGAAAAGTATGAAAGAAGGAGGTTAGCAATTCCTGTCTTGCTATGCTTTAAATTTACCAAAATTCTTTGACTATTTTAAAACGCAAATGTGAATAAATGTGAACACACTTGAAACAATAATTGGCGTAGCCTATGTGATTAACCGGCGGCGGCGATCGTTTCCTCCCCTGGCGTGATCATCGCTTCGGCAACTGCGATTATTCCGGATACCCGCAAAACTGTAACATTTGACGTAGCTC
>JAEXPB010000030.1 GCA_023438965.1 Bacillota bacterium
AACGCGCCGGACCTGACGCCCGAACAGGAGGAATAACATGGCCCAAGTCATTGCCCTGAATATCAGTGTCCAAAAGGGCACACCGAAAAAAACCATCCCCCAGGCGAACCTGATCGTCAACCACGGTCTGGAAGGCGACGCCCATGCCGGCACCTGGCATCGCCAGGTCTCGCTGCTGGGCATGGAAAGCATCCGCAAAATCGAGGCCCTGGGCGTCAAAGGTCTCTGCACCGGCCGCTTCGCCGAGAACATCACGACCGAAGGCATCGTCCTCTACGAACTGCCGGTCGGCACCCGGCTGCAGGTTGGCCCCTGCGTCCTGGAGGTCACCCAGATCGGTAAAGAATGCCACCAGCATTGCGCCATCTACCATCAGGTTGGCGACTGCGTCATGCCCCGCGAAGGCATTTTCGCCCGGGTGCTGACCAGCGGCACCGTCCGGCCCGGCGACGAAATCCGGGCTCTGGCGCCGGAATGAGGTATCATCAAGTGAGTCGTAACGCACGCAGCAGAAGCAGCCGCCGGATGATCCGCTCAATGAAGCGCGGCCAGACAGGCACCCGCACCAAAGCGCGCTCGATCGGGCGTCTGCTCCTGCGCCTGGTTGTCCTGGCCCTGGCGATCGGCCTGGTGACCTCGGTTGGGGTCCTGATCATCGACCGGATGGTGGAAAACCAGGGCCGCAGCCGGGAAATCACTTTCGGCCAATTGGCCGGACAGGCCCGGTTCGATTGCGTGATCGTCCCGGGTGCGCTGGTGCATCCGGACGGTACGCCCAGCGCCATGCTGCGCGACCGTCTGGACATGGCCGTCGCCATCTACCAATCCGGCTGCACCGACCGGATCCTGGTCTCTGGCGATCACGGCCGCGCCGATTACAATGAAGTGGGCGTGATGCGCCAATACCTGCTGGCTGCCGGCATTCCGGACGAATGCATTTTCATGGACCATGCCGGATTCGACACCTATGACACGCTGTACCGGGCGCAGGCCGTCTTTGCGGTCCGGCGCGCCGTCTTCACCACCCAGGATTTCCAGCTCTACCGCGCCCTTTACATTAGTCGGCAGCTGGGACTGGATGTCCAGGGCATCGCCTGCGCCTACCCGGACTGGTATCGGAAGCCCTGGTACCGGTTCCGGGAATACTTCGCCCGCTGCAAGGCCTTCCTGGACTGCGAAATCCTGCATGCCAGTCCGACTTATACCGGGCCGGTCATCCCGATCGGGGGCGACGGCCGGCTGACCGCGGGGTAATGCTCCCCTACGAATGCCGGCCGCGCAGTTCACTGTCCTCGCCGGCATTCAGCTGCGCCAGGTATTCCTGGTAGTCGATCACCCGGTTGCGGCCGCTGCGCTTGGCATAGTAGAGGGCCCGGTCGGCCTTGGCGACATTGTCTTCGAAATTCAGGTCGTGACGATATTCAACCACGCCAAAGGTCATGGTCGCCTGGAGACTGGTCGCATTTTCCCAGGGGATGCTGTTCGCGGCGATCTGCAGCCGGATCGATTCGGCAATCTGCCGCGCCGCTTCGGTGCTGCGGTTGACCAGCAAGATGACGAATTCCTCGCCGCCCCAACGGCAAAGCGTGTCGGACGGGCCCAGATGCAGCTGGATGATCCGGGTGATCTCAATCAGGACCTTGTCGCCGGCGGCATGACCGTAGCGGTCGTTGAACTGTTTGAACAAGTCGATGTCGGATATGATGACGGCCATGCCGGCATCCGGTTCTTCCAGGATTATCCTGTTGAAAATGTCCATCAGACCCCGCCGGTTGAATGTGGCCGTCAGGAAATCGAACTTGGCGGCGTTCTCCAGCATTTTGTGGTAAGACTGCAGTTCCTGCAGCGAATTGGTCAGCAGCACTTCCGTCTTTTTCCGCTTTTCGGCTTCCAGGGTGGCCAGCAACAGCAGCAGGCCAATCATGAAGACCGGCAGGGTAAAAAGCGCCGAACGGCCGAGGACATGCCAGAACGAGATGCGGGAGACCAGTTTCCATGGGGCGTTGTTGATCTTCGCGCTGAAATAGTAGTAATTATTGATCCGGCTGATCTGGTCGTCGCGAACGGCCCGGATCCGGTCGATGATGGCGGCTGGCGCGCCCATGACCGCATCCAGCTTGAGGATGGATTCATCGGCGGCCGAATTCTGATTATTGGCGATCACGGTTTCCGCCGGATCAATCAGATAGGTTTCATAGGCGGATTGAAGCATGCCGCTGAGCTGCTCATTGGTCAGATCCAGGGATACGACACCCAGGAATCGGTCTTGCGCTTGCTCATAAACCGGACTCGAAAGCGTCACCATCAGGCCTTTGCCGGCATGGTCCATATACACCGGCGACCAGCGTGATTCCCGGAAGGGGTTTCGATCCGGGGTAACGCAGGTATAGAAGACTTCATTGTTTAAATCGGGGTTGTAGGCAAAGTCAGCTGACGCTATCCAGGGATAAATGTTGATAAAATGGCTGCGGCTGGTGTAGTACAGCCACGCGGCATCGGGAATCTTGCCATAGACGCTGTTGAACAGATGGTTCATCTGCAAGGCCAGGTTCACTTCCTTGCGCACTGCCGGATCGGTCGGCAGAATACCAATGCCCGTCAGGTTGCCGGATATTCGCTGCAGGGATGTATTTTCGACCGCGTCCAGATTGTAGCGGTCATTCTGGGCGTCATACTGGAGATAGCGCCACAATTCTGATTGGGCGGCCAGGTCCAGCGCATAATAATCGGCGCCATAAATCGCCATCAGGTCGACCAGACCCTTGCTCAGGTCCACATGGCGGTTGATCTGGGCTTCCTTGGACCTGGCCAGGTCCTCGAAATCACTGATCAGCGTACTGAACTGATTGATGAAGGTCGCCAGGGCAATTGTCAGAATAACCCCGATAATAATCAATCTTTTCAACAGCCGCACAAAAATACCCCTTCCTGCGGTTAGACTGGCCCTGTGCCGGCGGCTTTGCTGTCGATTCTCGGATGTCCCGGCTGATTTGAGAAATCATGAAATATATAATGATATGATCGTTCATCAGCACTGAAAACTTGATACCTGATTTTTCATCATGTCCAGCGAGAGCTTTCCCGGCAGTAATGGAAGCGCCAGGATGGCCTGTTGTTGACTGGATTCGACTCGGGTTGATCCGGATAATTCGGCCTTGACAATTCCGGGTTCAGACGTTTAGAATATCGTTCTATGAGAATATCGCATTCTTAGAAATATATTCTACTTTAGGTGGTGCTGTCATGAATCTGGCTTGCCAGGCCAAAATCCGCAATATCTATGACCGGCTGACTCCGGTTGAACAGAAGGTCGCCGATCTGATCCTGCTTGATCCGGGCCGGATCGTCAGTCTGACCGTCAGCGACCTTGCCGCCCAGGCCAATGTCGCCTCATCGGGGGTCATCCGGTTTTGTCAGCGGTTGGGCTATGCCGGTTTCACCCAATTGAAAATCGACCTGCTGGGCAGTCCGGAATCACCGCGGGACTTCATCCTGCCCGCTGTCCAGCCGGATGATTCGACGGAAGCGGTTTTTGACAAAGTGTTCCAATCCAGCGTCCGCGCCCTGTCCGACACCCTCGCGCTCCTGGATCGCGCCAAGGTCCGGGAGGCAGTCAGCTTGCTGCAGCAGGCATCCCGGATCGAGTTCTATGGCGTGGGCACTTCGGCGACCATCGCCATGGACGCCTACTTCCGCCTGATGCGAATCGGCTATCCGGCCTTTTGCGCCACCGATCCCCTGATCATGCGGATCGCTGCCGGCAGTCTGGGGTCCGGGCAGGTGGCCGTCGGCATTTCGCATTCCGGCTATACCCAGGAAACCATCGACGCCATCCGGATCGCCCGTTCGCATGGTGCGGCGACACTGGTCATCACCAGCCACCTGGACAGCCCGATCTGCGAACATGCCGATATCGCGCTCTGTGTCTTTTCCGACGAAAATCGTTACCCGATCGAGGCCGTCTCGGCCCGCATCGCCCATATCGCGGTTCTGGACGCCCTTTGCGTTGCCCTTTCGCTGCGCAACTATGACCGGACAGTCGAGCATGTCCATCGCATGAACGCGTTGTTCGACAGTCTGCGTGGCCGGTCATGAGCGGGCAGCGGCGAATCCTGGTCCTTTGCTGGCTGGCCTACGCGCTGTGTTACACGCTCCGGGTCAATATTGCGGTGATTATCCCGGCCATGGTCAGTACGCAGCAATACACTCTGACCCAGATGGGCCTGGTCACCGGGCTCTACTTTGCGGTTTACATGACCGGTCAGTTGATCAACGGCTATCTCGGCGACCGGTTCAGCAGCAAGATCCTGATTGTCAGCGGCCTGGTCCTGTCGGCATTATGCAACCTGGGCATGGCTGCCGCAGGAAGTTTCCCGATACTGCTGATTTGCTGGGGCGTCAACGGCCTGGCCCAGTCGATGCTCTGGGGACCGATCATGAAAACCCTGGCGGTCTGGTTTGCCGGCTATCAGCTGGGACGCGTCTCCTTCTATATGTCTTTAAGCATGATCGTCGGTTCTGCCGCGTCCTGGGGATTATCTTCTGGGATCGTCCGTTCCCTGGGCTGGCCGGCTGCTTTCAGATTGCCGGCTTTATTGGTGCTGGTTTATGCCTTGCTGCTGCCCTTTCTTTTCCGGAACCGGCCGGCAGATTCGCGTCTGATTGATCCGAACCAGGCCGCGGCTCCGCAACCCGCGCCTGCCGACGCCGACGCTGGCGCCCGTGCCGCCGGCCCCGGCGGCGTTGAGAAGCCGACCATCCGGGAATTTTTCCAGATGATCCGTTTGCCGGGGCTGCTCCTGATCAGTCTGACGCAGGGCTTGATCCGGGAAGGCATCGGCGTCTGGTTCCCGACGATCCTGCAGCAAGCCGGCCCCTTTTCCGGGCAATCGCCCTGGCTGGTTCTGCTGATCATCCCGGTGATCAATTTCGGCGGCATTTTGCTGGTCCGCCGCCTGAACCGCCAGCTCAACGGCGACAGCACGCGCACGCTGCTGCTGGTGTTCGTGCTGGCTGCCGCCGTCGCCTTGCTGCTCAACCTGCTGGCCGGCCAGGGTTTCTGGCTGGTCATCCTGGTGATGGTCGTGCTGCTGGCTTTGACCTATGGGATGACGCCGATCCTGACCTCGGTCATCCCCTTCCAGTACGCGCATTATCAGCATGTCGCCCTCACGGCCGGTGCGATCGACTTTGCGATCTATTCCGGCGCGGCGCTGTCCGGCGTCCTGTCCGGCCTGATTGCCGAACGGTTCGCCTGGAGCGGCGTCATGGTGCTTTGGCTGGCAGCCGCTGCTGCCGGCTTGATCCTGTCCGCATATCGATATCATTCAGATAAAGGAAGGCAAACATATGAGCAGACTATCCACCATCCATCCTGACGGCTGCTGGTTCAAGGGCAACACCCACGCACACACCAACATTTCCGACGGCGTCTGGGCTCCCGCGCAGCTGGCCGGCAAGTACCGCGAGCTGGGTTACGATTTCCTGGCCCTGACCGATCACCGGACCTATGGTATACACGCCGATTTATCCGGTCCGGATTTCCTGATCCTGCCTGGCATCGAGCTGGATGTCCGGCCGAGTCAGGGCGAAGCGCTATGCCATCATGTGGTCGGCCTGGGCATTCCCGGCCGGAACCGCCTCGTTCATGGTCAAAAAGTCAGCTATGCGGTCGACACTACGGTGAACGAAGCCGTCAGATACCTGGCTGACCAGGGTAATATCTGCCTGTATGCCCATCCGTCCTGGTCCCATGCCAAAGCCGCTTCTCTGACGGATATTGCCGGATGCGTCGGTGTGGAAATCTACAATAATATCTGCGAGGTCGATACCCTCAGCGGTCTGGATGAATCAAATTATGACCGTCTGCTCTGGCAAGGCGGCAAGGCCTGGTGCGTCGCCAGCGATGACACGCATCAGAAAAGTCCGGATTATGGCGGCGGCTACATAATGGTCAAAGCCGCTGCCCTGACGCAGGAAGCCATCATTGCCGCCCTGCTGGACGGCAGCTTCTACGCCTCGCAAGGCGGCCCGCAGATTGCGGATTTCTTTATCGAGGACGGCATTGCCCGTGTGGTCTGTTCCGGCTGCAGTGCCATCGGCTTCTCGACCGACAGCGTCTGCTGCAAGGCGAACCGCGATGAATCGGGCAACCTGACGATGGCGGAATACCGGCTGAAAGGCAGCGAGAGCTATCTCCGCGCCATCTGCGTCGGCCGGGACGGCCGCCGGTCCTGGAC
>JAEXPB010000146.1 GCA_023438965.1 Bacillota bacterium
CGGTGGTTTGGACGCCATCTATATCCATTTTGGGGCCTCGGATCTGGCGGAGAACCAATTCATCCAGCAAAAAACCGCGCATCTCAGCCTTATGAATTACACGAATTCCTACTGGCGTGATCCGGAATGGGCCGAGCACCGCGGGCAGGAGCATAGCGTCAAAACAACCGGCGACCGCTTGCTGCAGGCGATTATCCAAAGCAAATTCCGGCAGACCATTCGCGAAAACCAGAAACCGGCTTTCCGCTTCCGGTCCGCCGGCGATTTTGCCGCGGCAGACGGCCAGGCCGCCGTTCAGGTCAGCGCGCCTTTTTCGGATTATGCAGTGGCCACCTTCACCTATGATCAAGCAACCCGTTTATACAGCAAAGGGCAGTTTGGCAGCGGCCACCTGGATCTCGCCACCGGTCAGCCGATTAAATTCACCAATGTCTTCCTGTTATTGGCCAAAATCACGCTCAGCGTCAATGGCGTCAACAAGGAGATCGATTTGTCAGCGGGCAGCGGCTATTATGTCTCCGGTGGGAAGCAGCAGGCGATAACCTGGAAAAAGGGCAATACAGACGACAGTTTCCTCTTTCTGGATGCCAAGGGCCAGGAAATACCGGTCAACACCGGGAAAAGCTACATCGGCGTCCTGCCGGCCACCAGCAAGGTCACCTTTCGGTAATCAGCACTGAAGCAACGCCTTATTCAGACTGGCGCCCGCGATCTTTGAGACGTTTCTCAATTTCGCGGGATGCCTGCTTTTTCGCTTCGCTATCCCGCTTGTCATAATTCTTCTTGCCGCGGGCCAAACTGATTTCAACTTTTACCCGGCCGCTTTTAAAGTAGAGACGGGTCGGCACCAGCGTCAGGCCCTCCTGGCGAACGATGCCGAACAGACGCAGGATTTCCCGTTTGTGCATCAGCAGCTTGCGGGTTCGCAGCGGGTCCTTGTTGAAACGGTTGCCCTGCTCATATGGACTGATATGCATATTGTACAGCCACAACTCGCCGTTGCTGATCGCGGCATAACTATCGTTCAGATTCACCCGGCCTTGCCGGATGGACTTCACCTCGGTGCCGGCCAATTCGATGCCGGCTTCCATTCGTTCCTCGATATAGTATTCATGATAAGCCTTGCGATTTTCCGCAATCAGCTTGCTGTTTTCATCTTTCGCCACGATCCTACCTCCGCGAAGCCGTGATTATACAGGACTTTATACACACTTTCCACATAGTTTTCCACATTTCATATCGAAAAAATCGCTCGATACCCTCTATTTTACAAGCTTGATTCAAGTCATTCCACATTTTCCACAGACCCGCTCAATGAATATTCCACAGAATCCAATGTATATACAGGTCATGTTGCATAAAGTTTCCGTTTCCGGATAGCCATTTCTAGCCAAGGTGCATGAATCAGCGGTATCCTCCGGCGATCACCCATTCATCGGCGGGCAGCTACAATTCCATCGTGGCAAAAGCGTTCAGCGCAAGGTCGTCCCGCCGGCCGGCCCGGAAAGCAAAATAGCCGGCCGCAGCAATCATGGCCGCGTTGTCGGTGCAAAGCACCAAGGGCGGACAGGTCATCCGGACGCCTTCGCGGTCCGCCCGTTCGGCCATGCAGCGGCGCAGGCAGCTGTTGGCGGCAACACCGCCGGCCAGGGTCAGACGCTTCAGGCCATATGCCGCCAAAGCCCGGAAGGTGTGGTCGACCAGCACGTCGACAATGGCTTGCTGGTAGCTGGCGGCGAAATCACGCAGCGGCAGCAGGTCCGTCCAGGGGACGCCCTGGCGTTCCGCTTGCTGTTGCAGACGGTTCAGCTGATTCAGGGCAGCCGTCTTCAAGCCGCTGAATGAAAAGTCCAGGCTGTCAGGGAAATCGGTCCGCGGCAGCTGAATGGCGTCGGTCCGGCCGCCCTGCGCGGCGCGGTCCAGCAATGGTCCGCCCGGATAGCCCAAGCCGACGGCACGGGCTATTTTGTCAAAAGCTTCACCCGCGGCGTCATCGCGGGTTCGGGCCAGGACCTGGCGCTGCTGGTAACCCTCGACCAGAACCAGGTGGCTATGCGCGCCGGAAGCGACCAGACAGAGAAAAGGCGGTTCCAGGTCCGGATCGGCCAGATAGTTCGCGGCCATGTGTCCCTCGATATGATGGACGCCGATCAACGGCTTGCCGGACACCATGGCCAATCCCTTGGCCGCCGAAAGGCCGACCAGGAGGGCGCCGATCAAACCCGGACCACAGGTGGCGGCAATCGCATCGACGTCCGCGAGCGACTTGCCGGCATCGTGCAAGGCCTGGTCGATGACCGGCAAAATCGCCTCGACATGCATCCGGGAAGCGATTTCCGGGACAACGCCGCCAAATTGCTTGTGAAAATCGGCCTGGGAGGCGATGACATTGGATAATATCCGCCGTCCGCCTTCAACAACCGCGGCAGCGGTTTCATCACAGGAAGATTCGATGCCAAGGATCAGTTCCGGCATTGGTTGCGATATCCTTTCCGTTTCATGCATCTATACGGCAGGCAGCCGAAGCGGCCGGCCGGTCCGGCGTTGGGCGGCGGCCGGCCATTTGCCTTTCAATTCTACCACAATCCGGCTCTTGAGCGTGTTATAATCTAGAAATGTGCGACCCTTATCCCGCCAAAGGAGTATGTCATGAACACGCGAACCAGTATCAGCCGCGCACCGGTCACCCGCCACACCTCCCGTCGGATTCGCCGGCTGGCGGTTATCACGACCCTGCTGGCCATCATCCTGATGACGATTGTTGTCCTGACTTTCGTCAATGCCAGCCGCCTGATGCGTGAACCGGCCAAGCCGCTGGATACCTTCACCAGCAATATCCTGCCCGCTTTCCGTCTGGCCAGCTTCCCGTCTCTCGATGAGCAAAGCAAATTGCACGGCTGGTTTTTCCCCGCCAAAGGCGATCCGGTCAGCACAATCATCCTGGTTCATGCCCAGGGCCGCAACCGGCTGCAATTCGATCTGGACAGCGCGGGCCTGTACGAATTCCTGATCAACCAGCATTTTAACGTTCTGGCCTTCGATCTGCGCCGCAGCGGCCAATCCGAAGGAGAAATGTCCGGTTACGGCTATGCCGAATGGGCGGATGTCCTGGCCGCCATCAAGTATGTCCGGAAAAACACGACCACGCGCGATGTCCTGTTGTTCGGCTTCGGTACCGGGACATCCGCGGCGCTGATCGCGCTCGATCAGTTGCCGCCGGCTGGTCTGGTCGCCGCGGCAGCCGGAAAAGACGATACCGCGGCTAATGCCTTGAAAAAATACGCGAAAGAGATCCAGAATCTGGGATTCGATCAATCCTATATCCGCGGTTTGCTGCTGGATACACCTTGCGTGTCACCCGACGCCTTCATCCAGGCGGACTGCCGCCAGGAAAGCACTTTGGGCCGGTGGCTGCTGCAATACACCGTACCCTATGCGATCCGCCTTTCATCCGGTGGCGTCGCCCAGGCTAATCTGATCACCATCCTGACCCGCAGCCAGCTGCCGGTATTCATTTCTTACAGCAGCGCGGACAATCAAGTCGGGGTGGAACATATCACACCCCTGATCGATGAACGGCTGCGACTGCATCCCGATACCACGGTCGTCCATACGAATAAGCAAGTCGGGTCGGTCAGCGGTTACCTGCAAGATCAGGAAGCCTATCAATCGGCAATCTCCAATTATTTCCAGCGTTTCTTTCAATGATCAGCCGTCAAGCGTCCGGTCCAGTTGACGCTTTTCGCCTTTACCAAATCAAGTGGACGAACAGGATTGTTGAACCGATATAAGTCGCCAGAATCAGCAACAGTAAAAATCCCGCCAGCACAATCGCACCCGGCCGGGCGTAATTCAACCCGCCATTATTGCCGAAACGGTCTTCCACAAAGATCGACGGATCTTCGCGGTTGAAATAAAACATCCCCAACTTCCAATACCGGTCGTCGCTAAAAGACTTACGGGTCAGCGTCCCGTCCGGCTGCGGATATCCGGCTGCTGCCACGTCGGCGTCGGTAATGGCTGGGTTTAGCTTGTTGCCGGCTTGTCCGGCTTTGACGGAAACCCATACCGGCGGCACGATCATCAGCGTGGTCGGAACGAGCATGAAGCCGACCATAAAGAGACCGGATGGAATCCAGAGGTTCAGCATCATGGGCTGCAGAACCAGGAACATCGCACAAATGCATAAGGTGATGAAGCCGAGCACATGGCTCATCAAACGCCGGTATACCCGATGCTGGGCATAGGATAAAGCCGGATTATCCTGGCTGACCTGCAGCTTCATGCGATAAATGATGAAATTGCAGCCCAGCATGAACGCGGTCATGACCAATGAGATGATCGGCAGGACCAGGATATGCCCGATCGACTTGACGGCCCAGGCATCGGCCTCCATGGCGCCATTCCAATGCGTGACGATGGTGTCCGGCATCGACGGATAGGCCAGCAGGGACAGCAGCGCGGCCAGGATCGACGATCCGGCGCCGATGATGTACCAGAGCCATGGCAGACCGCCGAATCGTTCGCGCGAGCGGGCTGAGCGGGTTTCCGCCGTGCCGACTGCCGGAATGATCCAGCCGGATTGATTCTTCAGCCTGGCGGCTTGCCGCCAGAGCGGCAGATAAACCAGAAACTGGAATGGCAGCATCAGCAAGGGCAGGTAAAGCGTGGCCAATAATGTATATTCAGGCCGGTAATAATACTGCGCGATCGCCAGGCCCAGGGAGATCGCCATCACCGCCAGCATCGCTGCCGAAAACAGCCGTTTCATGCGGCGGACCTCCGGCAGGCCGTGGGCCGCTTCCGGAACCCGGATGCCGAAAAGCAGGGACCGGCGCGTGATATAGGGCAAAATGGCCAGGGTCACGCCAATAATCAGGACCATTAATACATTCAGCAACATCATGATCAAATTCATTTCCTTCATGCCGTCCATGGGTCATTTCTCCTTGTCAGCCGGCGTCCAGCCGGCTGTTAATCAATTCAGGACCGTTCCGTTTGCGGTTCAAGATTGCCAACCTCGCGCAGAACCGATGCGCAAAGGATGCCGAACTGGTCGGCCGTGAGGCCGTGGCAGATGGCTTCGGCAGCCATCGGCCGGATCTGACGCTTCAGCCGGTCCGAAAAACCAGGCTCATCCGGCGGACCCAGAGCGACCGATGCGCCGGATCGCCGGTTCATGGCCAGGTAACCCTCATCCCGTAACAAGGCATAGGCTTTGTTGGCCGTATGGATATTGATGCCGATGTCTGCCGCCAGGCGCCGGACTGATGGCAGGTCCTCGCCCGGTTTCAGGATGCCGGCAGCGATTCCAATCACGATCTGGTCGCGCAATTGGGTATATATTGGCGTTTCACTGGCAAAATCAATGCTCAAGATCATCTCAAGCCACCTCCCGGCATCACGGTTCAGCCAACATGACATTTGATCCACCTGTTATATATCTATTATAACAGATGGATCAAATATCGGCAAGCCGTCCGGGCGGTTCCCGTCTGTTCCGGCTTAGAATTTCTTGGTCCGGACGATGGAAATGATCAGGCCGGCCAGGATGATGCCGGCGATAAACAGACCCAGGCGGAGGATGAAAAGGTTCAGCTTGTAGATGTCCGGCGCCGCGGCGGCATTGAAGCTGGACCCGATGATCATGCCGCCGATGATGATGCTGACGGCCAGCAGGATGATGCTGAAGGACAGCCGGTTGCTGATGCGGTCCAGGTGTTTCATGATCTTGTCGAGGTCTTTCAGGTCAAAGCGGAAATTGTAATCGTCGTCCTGCAGCTTGTGCAGCATTTCCAGCATCACAGTCGGCGCCTGCTGCAGCAGGGCCTTGTAGTCGGTCAGGTTGCGCTGCAGTTCGCGGCCGATCTCCTCTATCGAGAAGGTCCGGCGCAGCAGGTGGCGCGCCATCGGGCGCATGATCACCAACAGGTTCAGGTCGGGGTCCAGCTTCTCGGTGATTCCCTGCAGGGTAATCAGAACCTTGGCGATCAGCGTCAGCTCGCCCGGGATCGGGATATG
>JAEXPB010000209.1 GCA_023438965.1 Bacillota bacterium
GATCTTCCACCGGGTGGTGGCCGGATTTGTCATTCAGGGCGGCGATCCGTCCGGCGACGGCACGGGCGGCCCCGGCTACACCATCAAGGGCGAATTCGCCAAGAACGGCGTGTCCAACAAGCTGAAGCATACCCGCGGCGTCGTGTCGATGGCCCGGCGTTCGGACGACAAGAATTCGGCCGGTTCGCAATTCTTTATCTGCCTGGATAATCTGGAAGACTTGAACGGCGACTATGCCGCGTTCGGACAGGTTGTTGAAGGAATGGAAACCGTTGATCTGATCGCCGCGGCGGCTGTCGGCAATACGACGACCAACAAGCCCAAATCCCGCCAGATTATGCAGGAAGTGTTCTTCGTCACGCCACCGGCGGGCTGACCCGCGGCTAATCGGTCTGGTCCAGGACTTTGCCCAGATAATCCAGCCACCGGTCGCGCGTCCGGTCGCTGATGACATGCTCCATCCGGCAGGCATCCTGTTCGGCGGTCGCTTCGTCAATGGACAGGATCTCCACTAGGAATCGTTTCAGCATTGCATGCCGGCGCAGGATATCGACGGCCTGCTGGCGTCCCTGGCTGGTCAAATAGATCTGGCCATAATGGGCCTGCTCGATCAGACCGGCATCACGCAGAATGCCCATCGCTTTGTTGACGCTTGCCTTGGAAACATGCAAATGCTGCGCAATATCGACAGACCGGACAGCATCGGTTTTGCCGATCAGTTCTAAAATCGTTTCCAGATAGTCTTCACTGGACGGTGTCAGCTTCTTCGCGCTCATGGTCGGATCCCCCTGCTGTCGGGAAGTTGTGGCAAATGATTCCTTTCATTTTACCATAAAATCGGTTGATTTGGCCACCAGCGATAAGTGCCGCCGTACTTCGTGGATTATGCGCGCTGGCTTGCCGGCCAAAAAAAAACGCCCGGGCGGGCGATCCAGTCAATGACCGGCGAAGCGTCCAAGCCGGTTCTTTTGCAGGAAGCTGATAATTCGGGCGCAGTCCTCCGGTATCTCGCATTCAATTTGAAAATCGAGTGTCTCGGCAACCGATAAGATGGTTGAAAAGCCCACCAGCGCGGAAAGCATGCTGTTGGCCACCAGACGGTCACCTTCTTGGGTGACAAACGCGACCTGACCCTGGCATTCATTGATCAAGGCGGCAAATTCATCCGTGACGGAATGCTGTGCTGTCATAGGAGCCTCCTTCAAATCGCTTGTCCCCCCTTCCAGGCGAAATTGATCCAAAACCTTTGCGTTTTTTATTGCCCTATTGTACACTAATGGATTATAAAGGTCGATACAGCGCCGCTGAATTCTACCACTTACACAAGAACTGGCGCCCATTTACGGTAGAATGGCCAAGAATTCGCGGTTACCGGCCTGGGAGGGATAATCTTTTGCTTTTTTTTCTGCTCAACTTGCTCCTCAGCCTGATCATCTCCGGCGCACTGCTGGCCGGCCTGGTGAAAAGTCTCCAGATCAACTGGGAACGCCGGAACCGGCGGCCGATCAGTTATCTGACGCCGGTTCTCCTGACAGCCGCCTTCATCAGCTTGACGGCGTTTTTGACCGCGCCGCGACTGCTGGATACCGTCACCCTGGTCACCCATGCTTATGCCATCGAGGAAATCAGCCTGCAACAGGATGATATCCGGTGGAGCACCTTCAATAATGGCGGCCGCCGCTTTTTTTTCAACCAATGGCAGTTCAAGCCTGAAGCGGACACCATCTACCGGATTACCTTCACGCCGCGCAGCCGCTATGTGGTCGATATGACCGAAGTGGCCGAACCGGCCGGTACGAAACCATGACCGCGGGACGATTCCCGCCGGTGCCGGCCCATGGCTGGCGGCTGGTGGTCAGTGACCTGGACGGCACCCTGCTCAATGAGCATGGCCGGTTAACCCCGGAGAACATCGCGGCAGTCGAATCCCTGGCGGAACATGGCATCGGCTTCACGATCGCGACCGGCCGCCTGGATGTGATGGCCCGAGCTTTCATCAACCAGCTGGATGTCCGCCTGCCGGTCATATCCTGCAATGGCGCGGCCATCCGGGATGGCCGGACCGGTGAATTCATCTACAAAAAAATCCTGCCGACCGCTGACCTGCTGGAACTGGTAGACTGGCTGGCCGAACACAAGCTGGATTACCTCTGCTACACGCCCGCCGAAGTCTATTATCCGGCGGGAAGCCGGCGCATCGAGAATTTCCACCGCTACAACCAGATTGCCCGGGAAACCGGAACCGAGCCGGTGCCGCTGGTCTTGCTGACCGACGACCGCCGGCAGCTTCGGCAGACCGAATTCATCAAAACCCTGGCCATTCTGAACCAGCCGGATGAACACCAGGCCATGCAGGCCTTCCTGCAGGACCATCCAAGTCTGACTGGCGTCCTGTCCTGGTCCGATGCCCTGGACATCACTGCCGCCGGCAGCAGCAAGGGACTGGGGTTGACCCGGCTGGCCGACTATCTGGGCATCGGTCTGGAAGAAATCGCCGCCTTTGGCGACAATGATAATGACGTTTCGCTGCTGACCGCGGCCGGACTGGGCATTGCCATGGCCAACGCGTCGGAAGCGGCCATTGCCGCAAGCCAGCTGATGACGGACAGCCACTGTGCGTCCGGTGTGGCGGCCGGTTTCCGGAAATATATCCTGCCGGGAGCGCCAAACCAACCGCGCCAAAAATGATCGCCTGAACAGCTCGATTTTCGGATCCATCCTATATCCGGCCGGCTCCGGCCGTGGCATGATAAGAATGCCCGCCGCGCAGCGCCGGAGGCAGGAAGGATGGCTGATTCGGCATGACAGAACCTTTACCTTACCGGTATGTACCGGAGAAAATCGGCTTTTACATTGCTGCCAGCGAACAGGACATTCTGGCCCAGGTCAACCGCCTGATGATGCGCAGCGGGCTGGTCGGCATCATGGATACCGCCGGACGTCTGCAGTACATTCTTGATGGTCGCCGCGGCACACCGTTTGTCGTGAAGCGGATCATTGAAACTACCGACCGGGTCATCAAGGAACAGACAGAACAGGCCAATCCGTTGCTGGCCAGTCTCAGCCCGTCAGCCGATCTGGTCCTGGCGGCGCATGATATCGCCCAGGAATTGAAAGGCTACCATTACCTGCGCTTCATTCTGCTGCTGGTCGGCCTGGATGAAACACGCCTGCGCCCGATCAGTAAAAACCTCTATCCGGCAGCCGCCGCCCATTTCCGGGTTGGCATCAGCCAGATCGAGCGGGATATCCGCTATGCGCTGCATAAAACAGACCTTTACCAGCTTGGGCTGACCACGGCGGCAGCGATCTGCCGGCTATACAGCGAGATGATGCGTTTGGCTGAAGATCTCCTGAATAAAGAAACACCCCCTGCCGGAATTTCACCCGGCAGGGGGCAGTATTGGAATGGTGGCGAATCCACAACTGGCCTGATTGTAGCGGACCAGGCGGGAACGACCTTGGACGGAGGTGTCTGACAGATCAGCCGTTAACTTTGTCTTTCAGACCCTTGCCAGCCTTGAAGACCGGAGCTTTGGACGCGGGAATCTTGATCTCTTCCTTGGTGCTGGGATTCCGTCCTTTGCGGGCAGCGCGCTTGCGAACCTCAAAAGTACCAAAACCGACAAGAACGACTTTCTCATCATTGGTCAGAGCATCTGTGATGGTATCGAGCACCGCATTGATGGCGCCTTCACTATCTTTCTTGCTCAGCTTTGTTGCTTTGGCAACGGCATCGATCAGATCTGTCTTATTCATGAATTCTGCCTCCTTTGGGAGTTATTTCAAGGCATATTATGATACCAATCTGGAATCTGGTCAAGAGATAACCGCGCAAAAACCCGGAAGAACCGCTAAATTTACAGGTTTGACGCTTTTGGGGCTGTTCGCGGCAACATTTTGTCGGTATGGATATCAACGATGTTTCATTACGCCAACAACTGCCGGCGGTTTCTGACCGCCAACCTGGCCGGTTGCCTGGTCAGGATTCGGCGGTCTCCTCAGCGGCCAATTCGCTGGCCGCATTCTGACGATGCCGATACCACAGAAGCGTCAGGACAACCAACACGCCAAAAGCCGCATTAGGCAGCAGAAATTCCCATGACAGTGGATTGAAAAACGAGGTGCCGGAAAGCGTAATGGTGACGGCTTTGGGCAGGGCACCGAGCAGGGATGGCCAAAGGTAGGGCCTCAGCTGCATGTCGTCCGAAGAGCCAAGCAGCAGGCTGGTCACGTTATTGGGCGGTCCCGGCAGAAAACGCAGCAGAAAAATAGTCAGCGGGTTGCTTTGCAAATGCTTGTCTGACAGCCGATGAATGCGGTCGCTATGGGAAACCAGGAAATTGGTCAGCCGCCGGACCTGCCGCCGGCCAAAGCGGCGGCCCATATAGTAGTTGATGACAAACTCGCCGGTAATCCCCAGAATGACGACAACCAACGCCATGCCGGTCGGAAAAAGCAAGCCGGCCAACAGATAGAGCAGGGCTGAGGGCATCAGGACCATGGTCAGCGCCTTAATCGCGAAGAGCAGGCCTAGCAGCAGCAGACAAAGTGAAGGATCCGGTTTGAGCCTCTCGAACCAGGCCAGATCAACAGACTGCAGAATCTGGCCAACCAGAATGGCCGAAAGCAGCATGACCGCCGCGCTGCACCATTTCAGCCCAAGGTATTGATGTCTCTGCTCTTTCACGTCTTTCACCACCTGCCCGACTTGTTAACAATTCTATCACAATTTGACCGGCCTGGTCCGGTAAAATGGCTCAATGAATAAGAATCTGCGCAAAATCATCAGCGCGGGCCGGCCGCTGCATCCCGGGCCGGCCGCTGCATCCCGGGCCGACCCTCAGACCGACTGGCGGGATCATCTTGTGCATCACCGGCCAATCACGTAAAATAATCGGAGTAAGACAAGGGAAGGCGACTGCTGTGGATAACTTGTTTATTGTCATGCCGGCTTACAATGAAGCGGCGGCTATCAGCCAGGTGATCGGCAAATGGTATCCGCTGCTGCAGCTGGGCAGTCCGGACAGCCGGCTGGTGATTGTCAATGATGGCAGCCGGGATGATACCCTTGCCATCTGCCGGGAGATGACTCACCGCCTGGATCGCCTGACCGTGCTGGACAAGGCTAATTCCGGACACGGACCGGCTTGCCTGACCGCATACCGTTATGCTGTCGGTCAGGGCGCCGACTATATCTTCCAGACTGATTCCGATGACCAGACCAATCCAGATGAAGTGCGTCGGTTTTGGACAAACCGGACCCTGTATGATATCCAGATCGGCGTTCGACGGCATCGCCAGGATGGGGCAGCACGCATCCTGGTGACCAAAGTGCTGCAGCTGGTGCTGCTGCTGACAATCGGGGTGTCGGTCAGGGATGCGAATACTCCTTTTCGTTTGATCAGCCGTGCGGCCTTGGTCCGCTACCTGAACCTGATCCCGCCGGACTTCTTTCTCGCCAACGCCCTGATGACGGCTATCGCGGTATACCGGATGGACCGGGTCGGCTGGCATGACATCACTTTCAAGCCGCGTGCGGCCGGCAAGAATTCGATCAACATGCGGCGAATATGGACCATCGGCCTCCACTCGATCGGTGCTTTCCGGGCGGCCGGGAAAAAACTGCGGCAGGCGGTCAGGACAGCTGATAGCGGATCGCCAGACAAATATTGACAAAATGCCGGTTACCGCTGATAATGGTTTTGCTGTTGATGCCTGTGTAGCTCAGCTGGTAGAGCAGCTGATTTGTAATCAGCAGGTCGGGGGTCCGAATCCGTCCACAGGCTCCAAGATAAAAACCGCGCGATGCCTGATATCAAGCGGTTTTTGTTTTTCAACCATCAATCGGCTTGCCAATTCCGCAGCCAATTCGGGTTGGTTTCGATTTCGGGTCATTCCTGCCCTTTCAGCGACCGCGCTTGTTCCGAATAGCGAAATGCGTTTATAATAATGGCAGCGATGTCATACAAGAATCGCAGAGCAATGGTCGATAATCTGTTCATGACAAATCAGCCGAAGGAGGAAAGAAGATGCCTTTACAACGCAAACGCTGGTTGTTGATTTTTGTCCTGGGAATCGCTGTCTTTATCATTGCCAACCTGACCTTGAGCTTCACACAGGATGTCCTCTATTTCCCGACGGTCATGATGATCGGTGCTTTCCTGATACCGGTGACCTTTGTCGCCTTTTTCTATGAACAGGAGAACTTGTTCGATCGGGGTGTCCATACCGGCAGCATTTTACCGACCCTGCTGCTTTGCTCTCTGCTCGGCGGACTGATCGGAACCCTGGCT
>JAEXPB010000261.1 GCA_023438965.1 Bacillota bacterium
AAACAACCGTTATGACCAGGTGATGCTCCGGACCTGCGAACTAAAAGCGGTATACAATTACGGCATCAGCGGGACACGCTTCGCTCACCAGACCAGGCCCAGCGAGATCCCGCGCTTTGATTTGTGCTTTTGCGGGCGCGCCTATGACTTGAATCCCAACGCCGATATCATCGTCGTTTATGGCGGCACCAATGATTTCATTCACGGGGACGCCCCGATCGGCAGCGCCAGCGACCGGACACCGGCGACATTCTATGGCGCGGTCCACTTCCTGATGAATCTCCTGCAAACCCGCTATCCGGGGAAGGTGATCGTGTTCATGACACCGGCGCACAGCAACTTTCATCAGACGCTCTGCGACGCCCAGCCATCCAATTATCCCAATAAACGCCCTGACGCGCTGCCGGTCCCGGGTTATGTCCAGATCATCCAGGAGGTCGCGGCGATATACCGGATCCCGGTGCTCGATTTGTACGCGAATCTGGGCATCGACCCCAATATCCAGTCCGACTTTGATCGGTATACGGCCGACGGCCTGCATTTCAACGACGCCGGCCATCAGGTTCTGGCTGAACGGCTGAGCGCTTTCCTGTACGCGCTTTAAAAAAGAACCGTTGACTGGATGGTCGTCAACAATGGCTGAAAATATGGATGAACAACAGCGCCGTTATCTCGACGAAGCGCTGGCGCAGTATGATTTGGGCGATTTTGAAGCGGAGTTGATCCGCCATAATGAGAATCTGACTTACCGGATCGGCGCCGGACATTTGCTGCGGATCCATAAACATCGGACGGGCTTCACGACCGATCCGATCTACGTTGGACTCGATCGTCCGCGGCTCTATGCCAGCGAACTGGCCTTCCTGTCCCATCTGCAGGCTGAAGGCCTGCCGGTCCAGACCCCGGTCCCGAATCGGGACGGCGCGCTCGTCACCCGGCTGTCCGATGGCACACCGGCTACTGTATTAACCTGGCTCGACGGGCATACCCTTGGCAAAAGCGACCTGCTACCCGCCCTATGCCGCCAAATCGGCACGATGATCGCGCAAATGCATGCCGCGGCGCGGCGCTTCCCTCCCGTCCCGGCCCTGCGTTACGACAGCGCGCTATGCGTACGCCTGCAGCGCAAACTGAACCAGCTGACCAGCACCGGTACGATTGCCCAGGATCCTGGCGAAGTGATGGCCGCTGCGCTGGATACGATCGGCGCAGCGTTGCGGCAGTGGGAATCAGACTTCATCCTGGTGCATTCGGATCTTTCCCGTTCCAACATGCTGCTCACTGCTGCCGGAATCGCACCGATCGATTTCTCGCTGTTCGGATATGGCCATCCGATGATGGATGTCAGCGCTCTTTATTGCAATATCAGCGGCAGCGCCAACCGGCGGGCAATAGCGGATGGTTACGCTGCAGCCGGCGGGTTGCTGGATGCCCAGGCGATCGACTGCACTTTTGCTTTAAATGTCTTGCTGGGTATCATCCTGCATAGTGAAAGCTGGACCGGAGAAACCTGGTTCGCTGATAAGCTGGCCGGATGGTGTCAGAATATTTTCCTGCCGCTCGCGCAGGGGAAAGCCGTCGTTAATCTGAACATATCAGCAGCCTGTGCGACCGAACAGGACATCCCGGCCTGGCTGGCGTTGGTGAATTGTGTCGCCGAAGACTTTCCAGGCTTGGATCTGGATGAATACACGGTGATCCTAAAAAAGAACATTGACCGCCAGACTGCGCTATGCGTCCGGGAGGACGGCAAGCTGGCCGGCATCCTGCTTTTCTCGCCGCGCCAGCAATGCTTGTCCTGCATGGCTGTGCACCCGTCCTACCGCCGAAGCGGCATCGCTTCGGCGCTAGTTGCGGAAATGCTGCGCCGGATGCCGGAAGGCGACATTTCTGTCACGACCTTCCGCGCTGGCGACGCCAAAGGTGCGGCGCCCCGGGCGCTGTATCAGAAGTTCGGCTTTACGCCGGATGAACTGCTGGTCGAATTCGATTACCCGGTGCAGCGGTTCGTTTTACGACGGCCGTGATCGTAGTCCTGGTTTCCGATGTACGATAGATGAGCAACCGGCGGCTGTCCGCCTTGCGAGGAAGCTTTTGGGGGCGTATAATTGGAATAAGGTTACAATAATGAAAATCTGCATAGCGAATAACGTTACAATTTATCTTTTATGCATTCGAAAAACGTTACAGTTGGCAGGAGGCGCGAAAAATGTTGCAACGCAAGATGTATGATAGTCTCCTAAAATGGCATGAAAGCCACCCCAAACGGGCCTTGCTGATCACAGGCGCCCGGCAGACTGGTAAAACGTTCTTGATCCGTGCTTTTGCCCAAGCCAATTACGAGAATTTTATCGAGATCAATTTTATCAACGAGCCGAAGGCTGAAACGATATTTGCCGGTAATCTGGACGCCGATACTTTGATTATGAACATGACTGCCTATGTCCGCAAGCCGATGGTTCCTGGAAAAACCCTCGTTTTTTTCGATGAGATCCAGGAATGTCCTGCCGCGCGGACCGCGATTAAATTCCTTGTTGACGATGGACGGTTCAGCTATATCGAATCAGGTTCCTTATTGGGTATTCATTATAAAGAAGTGCAGTCCTATCCGGTTGGTTACGAAGAAACCTTTCAAATGTATCCGCTGGACTTTGAAGAGTACGCGATAGCCAACGGCCTGCAGCAGCAGACGCTAGCCTACCTGAAAGAGTGTTTCGAAAAGACCATACCGGTGCAGCAGTCTATTCATCAGGTGATGTCCGATTTGTTTCGCACCTACCTGATTGTCGGTGGTATGC
>JAEXPB010000271.1 GCA_023438965.1 Bacillota bacterium
CAACAACCGCCGGCACGACCAAAGGGTCGGGCAGCACCACGGCAGCCGGAACGACAGCGGCCGCCACGACCGCCAAGAAAGACCTCAAGCTGACCATCCGCATGTTCTACCATGGCGAAATCGACAAGACCATGGCTCCGGCCAAAATCGATTTCAACAACAACCGCATCGCCAATTTCCACCGCGATAATTCCGGCGTCAACGTGACCTTCGAGTCCGCCCTGGCCGACGGTACGCAGGAAACTCAGAAGAAAGCCATGATCCTCGCCTCCAACGAAACGCCGGACATGATGGACCTGACCCGTGACGAGTACTACAAGTACGCGGCGCAGGGGGTTCTGAGCGAAGTCTCCGGTTATCTGAAGTCCATGCCCGACTACACCAAGCTGGCCGGCCAGGATGTCCTCAATGCTGCTTATGTCAGCGGCAAGCTGTACTGCTTCCCGAGCGTCCTTGAGGAACAGGACCTGAACCGCACCACTTCCGGCGGCGTCACCGTCCGCAGCGATGTCCTGAAGTCACTGAACATCACCGAGCCCAAGACGATCAACGACTTCTACACCATGTGGAAGACCGTCAAAGACAAGACCCAGCTGATCCCGCTGGTCCAGGCCGGCGACAACTTCTCCGCGATCAAGGCCGCCTTCCGCGTCGCCCTCG
The DNA here is from genome assembly GCA_023438965.1 of Bacillota bacterium. Taxonomy (GTDB): domain Bacteria; phylum Bacillota; class Clostridia; order Saccharofermentanales; family UBA5734; genus UBA8949. The sequence goes on from JAEXPB010000271.1 coordinate 661, forward strand.
ACTACAAGCTGGTTGACGGCAAGATGCAGTACATCTGGATCCAGCCCGAATACAAGAGCTACCTGACCTTCATGAACAAGCTCTACAGCGAGAAGCTGCTGGACAACGAGTACATTACGACCAACAGCACGACCCTGACCGAAAAGCTGATGGGCAACAAAGCCTTCTCGACCATCCAGGGCTGGGCCTTTGCCTGCGTCAACATCCGCGACATCGCCACCAAGGTCACCGGCGCTGAGATCAAGATCCTGGCCCAGCCGTCCGGCCCGAACGGCGAAAAAGCCCTGCTCGCCAATGGCTGGCCGATCCAGCGCATCTGGGCGGTCCCGACGGCCGCCAAGAACAAGGATGCCGCCGCTGTTTTCATGAACTACATGGCCACCGCGAAATCCAAGCTGGTCCAGGACTACGGCATCGAAGGCACCGACTACACCGTCAAGGACGGCAAGAACACCTTCACCGCCGAGCAATCCGCCGCCGTCACCTGGAAGATCTGCTAAGAAGTCATGGCCACGCCGGATTCCTTCAAGGTCCGTCTCGTCAACAAGGGGTATGACTGGGCATACAACCAGTCCCTGGCTGCCCAGAAAGACGCTGAAATCACCAACAACCTGCTCGGTATCATGCCGACCGACCAAGACTTCCTCAAGCTGAAGACCCAGCTCGCGCTGGACACCTTCATCTCGGAACAGGTCACCAAGTTCATCACCGGCGCCCGCCCGATCTCCGAATTCGACAAGTTCGTCAGCGAACTGAAGACCAAGGGTCTCGACCAGCAGACCGAAGCCCTCAACAAGTGGTACACCGCTTACAGCAAGAAGTAAGGTGTTGTAAAGAACAAGTTTTTTCTTTACAAACGCCAAATCCGGTCAGCGTCGAAATGCCCCATTAGCAGATATCCCGGGAACTCCCTCCTGTTGTCGCGGGAGGGAGTTCCTCCATCTAGGCCTGGTTGCGTTCAGCAATGACAAATGATATGATTGAAGCATTGTGTTTGCGGGGGCGAGCTGCATGATCAAAGTAATTCTCAAATGCTTGAAAATTCTGGAAATCGTATCGGCCAGCGGCGACGATGCCGTCAAGCTGTCCGATATCGCCCAGCAATTGGATGAAAAGCCGTCGACCTGCGCCGGCATCGTCAAGACCATGACCGAAGCCGGCTATCTGCAGAAAGATCCGATTCGCGGCTATCATCTGGGCATCATGGCGGCCACGCTGACCCATGGTGATCTGTATAACCGCAGCTTGCTGGTTGCGGCAAAAAAATACGTGACCGACATCGCGATCAACCGCTCCCTTTATCTCTCCATGTCCGTGCTGCGCGACAACGTCCGCCATACGATCTTCGAAGTGGACAGCCTGGGCAAAGTGATCATGCAGGTGCGTGCCAATGCCGGCGTGATGAACACCTCGACCGGCCTGATGCTGGTCAGCCACGAACCGCGCCATTCCCAGGACGCCTTGCTGGAATTCTACGGCGTGCCGCGCCGCTTCGCCGGCTATGAGGATTTCATCCGTTATCTGGATTCAATCAAGAACCAGGGTTATATCGAGATTTCCCGTCCGGTCAATCGCGTCGCCATTGCGGTTCCGGTTTGGAAAAACGAGCGGGTCATCGCCTCGCTGGGCACCTATTTGTCCAACGAGCAGCGCAGCCAATGGGACCTGCAGGATATCGTCAACATGCTGAACGAGATATCGGCCAACATCACGCGGGAAATGTCCTTGAATCTGCCGGACGTTTCCAGCAAGCACCCCGAGATGCTCCGGACCATCAGCGGCGCCTGAGGACAGGCGCCATTTACACCAAAAAGGCAATCACCAGGGCGTCCCGCGCACAACGGGACGCCTTTTCAGGTTGAAATGCCGGGATCAGCGGGTCAGGCCGGCGAACTCCTCGAGGCACCAGCCGTTCTGTACGCAGGCCGCCGCCGCTTCCAGGCCGACATAGCGGTAATGCCAGGGTTCGAAGGCATAACCGGTGATTTTTTCCTTGCCGGCGGCATAGCGCAGAATGAAACCATATTCGCGGGCGTGTTCCTGCAGCCAGGCGTAGGTCGCGGTCTGGGCAAACTTGTTGGTCAAGGGTGTTGCGATGCCGTCGGTGACATCGATCGCCAGACCGAGCTGATGCTCGGAGCGCCCCTGGTAAGCGTTGTAAGGCAAGGTCTGCAACAGACCCTTGCGTGCCAGGGCGTCGGCGAAAGATTTGGCCTGGCGCTCGTAACTGCGATAAGCGGATGTCATCTGCATCCGGATGCCGATCGCCTGCTCGCAGGCATCGCGCATCTGGATCCAGGCGTCGTTCGCCTCGCTCCGGATCTGCCAGACCGTGCCGTCGGCAGTCACCAGTTCCGGCACATATTCCGCCGTCAGGGCATGGAACTTGTTGACCACCGCGGTCAGGCCGGTTGGATCGGGCACCGGTTCCGGGGTGATCGTGCGCGGATCGGCATAACCATTATAATAAGTAACGCCGTCGATCACCTTGCCGACCGGGGTCGGCGTTGGCTTCGGCGTTGGTTTGGGCGTCGGGGTCGGCTTGGGGGTCGGTGTCGGTGTGGGCGTTGGGGTCG
>JAEXPB010000327.1 GCA_023438965.1 Bacillota bacterium
ATGCAGCAAGTCGAGGAGAGTGCCATGGCGATCCTGGGTTCGGTTTATTCCTACCTCAATTCCGCGGCGACCTTCGACCAGCAGATGGATGAATTCAACGATATGACCCGGCTGCTGACCGGCTACAAGGGCAGCAACATGATTTCCAAGCTGCGGCTCTATGTACCGGGCAACAAGCGTTACAGCAACCAGAATGACACATTTTTCTCGCTGGATAGCCTGATCAAGTCCGGCAACCTGCTCGAACTGGACAATGCGGTCCAGAAAGGCACGCAATGGCTGGAACCCCATGATCTGGTCATGACCTTCGGCGACGCGCCGGTCACGGTTGTTTCCTGCGAAACAGCCGTTTCCAGCTCGATAAATTATGAGCAGGTGATCGGCGTCCTTTTCCTGGACCTTAAGGTGGCGCAATTCAACCAAGTGCTGTCCTCCGGCATCAGTCAGGATGAGCTGTTGTTTCTGGTCAACGGTGCCGGAAACATCCTGATGCATCCGGATCAGTCCAAAATCGGCCAACAGGCGTTTCCAAACCTGGAACAACCAGCTTTTCCGCCCTCATCCGCCGGCAATGCGACGATCGAGATCGATGGCGTCAAGACCATGCTGGTTTATACAAAACTGGACAGCAACGACTGGTATGTGGTCATGACAATGCCCTGGTCCAGGATTCTGTCCGCGGGCATATTTTCACTGGACATGATTCGACTGAGCATCATGCTGGTCATCGTACTTTCTTTCTTTTTCTCCCTGATCCTGATCTACAAAATGGTCGTGGAGAGCACGCTGCTGCGCATCAACAACGCGATCGACACGCTGCAGAACGAGGGGATCGAGCCGATTGAACGGCAACAGGGAACCGTCACGCTCATCAATCACAAGAACAAACCCAGTTCGCTGGCTACCCTCGAGAAGAACGCCAACCGGATGGTCATGACGATCAAAGCCCTGCTCGACCACCAGTACAAGGATCAGCTCGCTGTCCGCGATTTCCAGATGCAAGCCCTCCAGGCGCAGATCAATCCGCATTTTCTTTACAACACGCTTGATGTCATCAAATGGATGATCATCGACAATGAGAAAGACGACAGCGTCTGGATGGTCAATGCCTTGTCGAAATATTTCCGGCTCAGCATCAGCAAAGGACGGGACATCGTCCAGATCCAGGAAGAAATCAGCCTGACCCAAACCTATCTGGGAATCATGCAGAAACGGTTCAAGAATATCTTTACCACTGAATTTGATGTGGATCCGGACTTGAATGAGTGCCTGATACCGAAGCTTTCGCTGCAGCCGGTGATCGAGAATGCCCTGCTGCACGGCATCCTGTATTCCGAAAAACCAAACCAGGTTCTGACCATCCGCGTCTTGCGCGAAGGCAATCAAATCGCCATCAGCGTAGAAGACAATGGCAACGGTATCAACGAGGAGACGCTTCAGTCCATCCGCGATGGCAATATCGCCGGTAAAAGCTATGGCTTGTCTAATGTCCGGGCTCGCCTGGAATTGTTTGGCGCCGATCCGGCCAGTGGCTTCGAGATTCATGCCAAGGAAGGCATAGGCACTTGCGTGACTCTGCGTTTCCCGGTCAAATACGAAGTGAAGAAAACCTGACCATCAAACAGCCAGTGTGATCCAGTTAAACCGAACTGTTCAAAGCGGTTAATTATCGGCCAACATCCAGGCCTATATAGAATTTTGCCCATTTTGGATTTGCTGTGCCGGCGAGTATAATCCCCACAAAAACGTTCTTCGTGGGGATTATATTCAGAGCGAGAAACAGGGCATTTATATCCGTTTTCAACATCCGAACCTGCTTTTTAATCGGAATTTAACTATTACATTTCACGAGAGATAATCCTATACTGATAAATAGTATTGAGAAAGCCCTTTTCCGGCGAATATAATCCTCAGCAAAATCCATTTCGTGTCGATTATAATCATCGGCGACTGCAACCTGTTTTGCCGGATTTATTGGTCAATGCCTCGCCCCACCGAGTCCATCATTTTTTATTCAGGAGAATATCCGCATTCCATGGATGACAAAAAAGACCGGTAGCCTTGGCTGACCGGGAAAACAGATGGTTCAACAGACGGGCATCATCGCCAGCCCAAATCCGACAAAAGGATCGAAAAACTAGGGTTTAACGGAGCGGGTTGCCCAAAACGAAGGAATACCATCGGTCACCGCATCTGGGTCGTTATTGAAATCTTCATAAACATCCTTGAGGATGAAACCCGCTTTTAACTGCCCGCCGATTTGTTCTTCGAGGGTGTGGCTGAACTGCAGGCCTTCATGGTTATCAATCATTCTCTGCCGCTGTTCGGCGTCCATTCTTAATGGATTATACGGCAGCTTGTGGGTAATCACGAGCGGACGAACACTGAAATCGTCAATCAGGAAATTGAAGCCGTTGTCCAGACCAGCCAATAGAACACCACCGGGCTTTAAAACACGGAAGCTTTCGTTCCAGACGTGATAAACATCCTCGATATAGCAGTTGCTGACCGGATGGAAGATGATGTCGAAACTGTCGTCGGTAAAAGGCAGCCGTTTGGTCATATCGGCCTGAACGATATTAATCGCATATCCTTCGCGTGCGGCAACCTGGCGTTCACGCTCCAGCTGACGGTCCGAAAGGTCCAGTATGGTGCAATCCGCGCCTGCTGCCGCGAAAATCGGCATTTGCTGGCCGCCGCCGCTGGCCAGACCGAGCAGCTTGACATGGTCGAGACGACCGCGTTTGAGAAAGGGCGCA
>JAEXPB010000060.1 GCA_023438965.1 Bacillota bacterium
ACACGCTGCCGGCCTTCCTGGCGGCACTCGAGGAAACCATCGCCGCCGCGCAAATCATCGGCACGAAGAACATCGTCGTGGTGACCGGCAATGAAATTCCCGGCCAGAGCCGCGCCGAACAGCACGCCCGGATCGTCGCCGCCCTCAAAGCCGCGGCGCCGCTGGCGGAGGCCGCCGGCGTCCAGCTGGTCCTCGAGCCGCTGAACATCCTGGTCAATCACAAGGGCTACTACCTGACCACGACAGCCGAAGCCGCCGAGATCATCACCGAGGTCGGCAGCCCGCAGGTCCGCATCCTGTATGACGTCTACCACCAGCAGATCACCGAAGGCAACCTGATCAGCACGATCCGCGCCAACATCCAGCTGATCGGCCATATTCACGTCGGCGACGTGCCCGGCCGCAAGCAGCCGGGTACCGGTGAAATCAACTACCGGAATGTCTTCCGGGCTATCCGCGACACCGGTTACGCCGGCTATGTCGTCTTCGAATGCGGCCTGACCGAACCGGTCGAGGCCGTTTGCCCCCAGATGTGGGCCCTGCTGGCCGACTGAAAGGACAAGCGCCATGAATCGCCGAACGGTGACCCTGGCCAGCCTCATCGGTTACTTTTTCATCGGCTGCATCCCGATCATGCTGGCTCCGGCTTTGCCGGCGCTGATCAAGGAATTCCGCCTGACCTTGGCGACGGCCGGCGCGGTCTTTGTCGCCCGATCGGCCGGGCAGTTCGCCGGCGTCCTGTTGGGCGGCGTCCTGTCCGACCGTTTCGGCCGCAAGCCGCTGCTGATCGGCGGCTGCCTCCTGCAAGGCCTGATGACCGGCCTGGCCGGGATCGCGCCCAACTGGCTGGCGATCACCCTGGCCCTTGGTTTGGCCGGCCTGGGCGTCGGCCTGATCAATCCGACCGTCAATGCCGTGGTTGCCGAAACCAACGCCGACCGCCGCGGTGCCGCCATCAACGCGCTGCATGGCGTTTACAGTGTCGGCGCCATGGCCGGCCCGATCATCGCCGGCTATCTGCTGACGGCGGCATACGGCTGGCGTTATGTCTTCTTCGGCGGCAGCCTGATCTGGGTGCTGTATGCGCTGGCTTTGCTGGGGATTGCCTTCCCGGCGCCGCCGGCCGCTGTCCGCCGCCAAACGGCGGCATCGCCCGCGCCATCCGCGGCGCCGCGCACCAGGATGACGGCCCTGCTGGCCAATCCATTGCTGCTGCTGTTGTTCAGCGTCTCTTTTCTATACAACGGCACGGCCACCAGCCTGGTCAGCTGGATCAACACCTATCTGGCGGCAACCCGATTCCCGCTGCTGCTGGGCGCCGGCATGGTGTCCATCTTCTATTTCGGTCTGGCGGCGGGACGATTCATCTGCAGTGCCCTGGCTGACCGCGTCGGCTATGCCCGGGTGATTCTGATCTGTGCCGTCGGCAGCCTGGTTTTCTATCCGGTGGCCATCTACCTGGACCAGCCGCTGTTGATCGCCCTCGGCGTCCTCGGCGCCGGGGCATTCCTGGCTGGGCTGCATCCGACCGGCATGGCCTGGGCGACCCGTGAACACCCGGAAATGGGCGGCACGATCGCCAGCTTCCTGTCGATCGCCATGACGCTGGGTGCGATGAGCGTGCCCTGGCTGACTGGGCTGATTGCCGATTGGATCGGCTTTCGCCTGAGCTTTGGCCTCAATATTCTCCTGCTGCTGGTTCTGGTCGTTCTCGCGGCAGGCCTGGTGATCCGGCCGCAGCGGGCTGGAACGGCTAGCAAGCTTGAATAACCGGAACCATCGCCTGGCTTAAGAAGGAGATCGCCATGTTCGATTCACAAGAATTAGCTGCATTCATCGAGAACCTGACGGCCGCTGTGCCGACCAATCGCCTCGGCTGTCCGGGATCAGAAGGCCAGCCGGTCTGGGATCGGCCCCTGATCGGTTATGCTGCCGGCGATGACCCCTTGTTTGCTTTTTTTAAACAAGATATCGGAGATTTCTATTGGCTGCCGGCCGAAGCCTTTGCGATCAAGTATCCAGCCATAAGTCCCGGCCATCTGAGCGTACTAAGTCTGGCTTTCCCGCATACCGAGGGAACCCGGCGGGAGCAGCGGGCCAATGACTTGGAACCGGGGCCGCGCTGGCGTTACAGCCGGAAGCATTGGCCGGAATTTATGGCCGAAGTGGCTGCCGGCATCACGGCCTGTCTGGCGACGCAGGACATTCGTGCCGTGACGCCGGAGCTGCTGCCGGAATGGCACTGGCAGCAATCGGCCCGGTACGGCTATGCCAGCAACTGGTCGCAGCGGCATACCGCCTATGCGGCCGGACTGGGCACCTTCGGTCTGTCGGACGGCCTGATCACATCAGCGGGCAAGGCCGTCCGCTTCCTCTCGCTGGTCATCGAAGCCGATATTCCGGCCACACCGCGCACCTACCAGACGCATCAGGAATGGTGCCCGTTTCTGCAGGACGGCAGCTGCGGCGTTTGCATCAGCCGCTGTCCGGCCGGCGCAATCACGGCGGCCGGACACGACAAACCGGCCTGCGCCGCCTACGGCGCCGCGATCAGCCGCAAGTATCTCACCGAAGGCGAAGGCACAGCCGGCTGCGGCTTGTGCCAGACCGGCGTGCCCTGTGAATTCCAGCGGCCAGACCGGGCTGGCAGAATAGTATAAAGACTGGTCCGAATCATTGATTCTCGCCGCATCCCATCTGCGTCATAGTAGAACTAAACTTTTTCGCTCTGCGCCGCGGGGAAAGCGCCCAAAAGCCTGTGGGAAAGTTGAGTTATTCAATCTATCACCGTCGGATTTACCATTTCCAGCCAGGCCGGCGGCATGACGACAGGGGAGAAGCGAGCGATGAATTATCGGGAAAGATTTTCAGCAACCATCCGGCACCAGCCCGTCGACCGGGCACCTTTCGATCTGGCGGGCACCTCCCTGTCCACGGTCGACCACCCGGATACGGTTCAGAAACTGCAGGCCGTGCTGGGTTTCAACACCCCGTACGATGGCTGGTACGAGAAGTTCGACGAGCGGATCCTGCAGGCGCTGGACATCGACATCCGGCGCGTCGGCGATATCCTGCGGCCGGAGAGCCCGCTGACCACGCCGGTCCGCAACAACGCCTACACCGACTGCTGGGGGATCCGCCGCGTCTTCACCGGCCTCTATTGGGATATCCAGAATCCGCCGCTGAAAGGCGCCGAAATCGCCGACCTGGACCGCTATCCCTGGCCGGACGCGAACCGGATCGATCGGCAGCTGATAGCCAAATTCCGGGAACAAGCCCGGCGGCTCAACCAGGAAACCGATTATGTCGTCTGCGGCGAGCACCCGGTTTACGGCATCCTCGAACTGGGCTGCTGGATGTGCGGCTTTGATGATTTCTTGTTGAAAATGGCCCTGGAGCCGGAATTCGTCCAGAAATTCTTCGACAAAGTCCTGGCTTACCAAAAGCAGGCCATCGAGCTCTATTATGGCGCGATCGGCGAGTATATCCACTTCACGACCAGCGGCGATGATTTTGGCACCCAGACCGGCCCCTTCGTGTCACCGGATATGTTCGACGAGTTGATCCTGCCCTATTACCAGGAGCGGATCCGCTATACGAAGCAATTCACACCCGCTTACTATTTCCATCACACCTGCGGCTCGGTCTACGCCCTGATCCCATCCCTGATCAAGGCCGGCGTCGACATCCTCAATCCGATCCAGCCCGGGGCCCGGGACATGGAACCGGCGAAACTGAAACAGGCCTATGGCCGGGACATCACCTTTTATGGCGGCATCGACACCCAGCACATCCTGCCGGAGGGAACAACGGGCGATGTCCGGGCGGAAGTCGGCCGGGTGCTGACAGCGATCGACGCGTCCCAGGGCGGCTACATCCTGGCGCCGGCGCACAACATCCAGCCGGATGTGCCAGCGGAAAACATCGTGGCCCTGTTTACGGCGGGAAAGGATTATTTCGCGGGTACGATATAATCCAACCGCGCAAAATTCCGCAGCAGATCCCGCCAGCAATCGGCGAGCACTTGGGGTGTCAGCGGCTGCAGGGCTGCCGCGGCGGAGACTTCAAACAACCATGGTCCGGCATAACCGACGCCCGCCAGGGCCTGAATGACGGCCGGCCAGTCGATGATGCCCCGCCCGGGCAGCCAATGGCGTTCATCGACTCCGTCATAGTCAGAGATATGGACAGTCGTCAGGCGCGAACCGATTTGCGAGATGAAATCCGGCGGCGTTTCCTGGAACAGGTGATTCACATCGCAGCAGACGCCAAGGTCTGGACTGCCGTCGATCAACTGCCGGATTTCGGCGCTGGAATTGCCCAGGCAGGTGCGCGGCAGGCATTCCACAGCCAGCTGCATACCCAGGTCGGCTGCCGTGCGGCCCAGGAGCTGCAGCGATTCGCGGCAAGCCGCGAGCCGGGCCGGCCGCTCCGCCGGGGGCAGCGGCTCATAGCTGGGATGGATGACCGCTTTTTGCGGTGCCAGAATGGCTGCTTCCGCCAGCATGTTCTGGCACCGCGCCAGGATGGCCTGACGTTGGGCGGGGTTCGGGTCGGACAGATCCCATTCCCAGCCAAAAGGCAGATGGATCGACCAGGCTGCCAGTCCGGCAGACTGCATGTTGGTATGAACTTCGCGGCAGATCGACCGCAGATCGCCGGCAAAATGGCTGATCCAGCCGCCGAAAAGGATAATCTCCAGCGCGTCGAGGCCAGCCTGTTTGCAGGCGTTCATTTCCCGGATTGTCAGCGGGTCGAACAGCCCGCAGGAGGTTGCGATCATCCAGCGTCGGGGATCGGTCGGTTGAACAGTCATCATCAGCACCATCTTTCGCGCAGAATCAATCGAGTTGATCACCAATCAGCTTAGCATGGCCCGGGGCTGGCCGGAATGTCCGATCTTCGGCTTTACAGGAATATCCTCGGCATCTGCGCGCCGGCCGGCGATCATTCTGGCCGTCCAGGCAAGAACGGAAGATCAGAAGATTGTCATGGATAACCTGAGATCGTCCATTCAAGCTCCGCTCAAGATTCGTTAAAATAACGCCGAGAGGATGTGATCTTTGATGCCCAATCGAATGGCTACCCCCCGCCTGACTTCCCGCGAACGGGTGCGCCGCACCTTGAATTACCAGGAACCGGACCGCGTGCCGATTGATATCGGCGGCTCCTATGTCACCTCGGTCTGCATTGACGCCTATGCCAAGCTGCGCGAGCAGCTGGGACTCGCCGGCGATCCGCCGCGGGTCAACGAGCTGATGTACATGCTGGCGGAGATGGAAGACGAAGTTCGAGTCCGTCTGCACGGCGATGTGATCGAGCTGCAAAGCCCGCTGGCCCGCTTCAACATTGCCCGGAGTGGTTGGAAGACCTGGCGCAACGAGATCGGCACCCTGGTGCAGGTACCCGGCGGCTACAATCCGGTCGAGGCCGACGGCTACCTGTGGATTCGCGACGGGGAGGGGCGGAACATCGCCCGGATGCCCAAGGGCGGCCTGTATTACGATTATGTGCAGAGCCTGTCCGAATTGCGCGAATTCGAACCGGCCGACCTGAAGCAATGGGCGGCGGTACAGCCGGCCTTTACCGATGAACAGCTGCGGGCGCTGGAACGGGAGGCCCGGCAGCTGCACGAGTCAACCGATTATGCGATCTGCGGCGGCTTCTACAAGAGCGGCGCCGGCATGATCCCGACTGTTGCCGGACATTCCTTCACCGAATGGCTGTGCATCCTGATGACCGAAACCGATTACGCGCGCGAAGTCGTCGCGATCAGCACCGACGCGGCGCTGCGGAACCTGGCGCGCTACCTCGAGGCCGTCGGCTCCTATCTGGACCTGATCGTCATTTCCACGACCGACTTCGGCACCCAGCAGGGTGAGATGTTCCAGCCGGATATCTGGCGGCAGGTCTACCTGCCGAATTACCAGAAACTCAACGATCACGTGCACCGGCACAGCCGGGCGAAAACCTTCTATCACAGCTGCGGATCCATCTACCACCTGATCCCGCAGATGATCGAAGCCGGCGTGGATATCCTCAACCCGGTGCAGGTTTCGGCGGCCGGTATGGACGCCCGCCGGCTGAAAGCCGAATTCGGCGGCCGGATCGTCTTCTGGGGCGGCGGCATCGACACCCAGACCGTGCTGCCCTTCGGCACCGCGGCCGAAGTCCGGGCCCAGGTCAAGGAACGGATCGAGATTTTCGCACCCGGCGGCGGCTTTGTCTTCGCCCCGGTGCACGACATCCAATACGGCGTCCCGCCGGACAACATCCTGGCTATGGCCGATGCGGCGGTTGAATACGGCATCTATCCGGGATGACTTCGCGCGCCGGCAGGTGCGGCTGAAGGCCGGCCTGCTGAACAGCGGGATCATAGCCGGGCTTGGCTGCAAGTTCGGTGAATTCTACCAGAAATCCTGATCCAGTGCATTCTGCTCCTGGCCAAATGGTGATAACCTCAATAGTGTCAAGCTATGGACCGTGCACGCGCCAGGCTATTCCCAATAAAACAGGAGGAGACCTATGCTGAAAAAGACAGCTGCCCTGATTCTGATGCTGAGCCTGCTCATCCTGCTGCTGCCGGCTTGCGGCCAGACCGCTTCGACGACCGCTGCGCCGACGTCCGCCGGAACAACCGCAGCCGGCACACCGGCGACAACCGCCGCCGCGACGACCGCCGCCAAGATCAGCGGCACGATCGAATTCATGACCTACCGCGACGACCTGCTGAACAGCAAATACCCCACTTGGCTGAAAACCTTCAACACCGATTATCCGGATGTCACCATCAAGACGTCGACCTCGAAGAGCTATGACCAGGACATTAAAATCCGGATGGCCTCCAACAACATGCCGGATGTCTTCACCCTGAACACAACCAATTATGCCGACAGCTACAAAGAGCAATACATGCAGGTGCTGGACGATATCTTCCCGGAACTGGTCAGCCTGTGGACCGGCAATAACTGCAATATTCACCAAACCGACAAGAAGACCTACGGTCTGGCCTTCGGCGGCGTGGCCTTCGGCCTGGCCTACAACAAGGCTATGTTCAAGACAATGGGCCTGAACCCGCCCAAGACTCTCGACGAACTGATCGACAC
>JAEXPB010000401.1 GCA_023438965.1 Bacillota bacterium
TCGAAGCCCTGCTGAGCGGGTTATCCCAGCTGGTCTGTTACCAGCTGCAGGTCCATGCCGGATTCCGATTTTCAGCCGGGCTGTCGGATTACCTGGCCAATTGGCCGCAGGCGATCAATCCGGAACGTATCTGGCAGTTTGGGCTCGTGCTGGCTGTCCTGGCCTTTGCCGCCGCCTACCTGGCCATAGTTTTCTTGAAACTCAACTCGCCCGGCCGGGAATCCGCCATCGAACCGGCTGCGGCGCCGGCCGCGGACACCGAAGCATCGATAGCCGATGCAGCCTCAGCCGGCGCGCCGGCCGAGGACACCGCGCCGGCTGAAGCCGCCGAACCGGCCGAGATTACCGCGCCGGTTGAAGCCGCCGAACCGGCTGCGCCGGTCGAAACCGATGCCGGACAATAAGGTCCAGGTCATGTTTCGTCTGGTCCGTCTGGCCGCCCAGATCATGCTGGAGAGCGGCGGCGAAATCTACCGCGTCGAGGAGACGACGCAACGTATCTGTGCCTCGCTGGGTATGCCGGAGGTCGATGTGATCGCGATTCCGACCGGCATTTTTATTTCGGTGGAGACACCGGATCGTCAGATGAGCACGACTGTCAAGCGAATCCGCAGCCGCATAACCGACTTGTCCCGGATCAGCCAGGTCAACCAGATTTCGCGCGAGATTACAGCCGGTTCGCTGGCGCCGGACCAGGCGATGCTTCGCCTGGAGGATTTACGCTGCCGGACGTTGCCCTTCTGGCGGCAAGCCCTGTCAGCAGCCTTGTCGGCCGGTTTCTTTGCCCTGCTGTTCGGCGGCGGTTGGTTCGAGTTCCTGGCCGCCTTGCTCTGCGGCCTGGCCATCCAGACCGTCCGCCGCTATGTCGCCGGCGATTATCAGTCCCATGTGCTGTTCAGTCTGCTCGGCGGCATGACGGCGACCCTGGTCGCCTTGCTCCTGACCGGACTGATGCAGGCCGACAGCCTCGGGATCATCATCACCGGTGCCATCATGCCGCTGGTTCCGGGCCTGGCCATGACGCATGCGGTGCGCGACACCATGCGCGGCGATCTGGTCTCCGGCGTCACCGGTGCCGCTGAAGCGCTGCTGACCGCCATATTGATTGCAGTCGGCGTCGGCCTCGTTCTGGCGCTGCGCCTGGCTGCCCTGCCGGATCTGCCGCCGGCGAACGGCATCGGCACCGACCTGGCCAGCCTGTTGCTGACCCTGGTCTACTGCTATCTGGCCACCCTGTTTTTTGCCGATCTTTTCCACGCCCCCTGGCGGGCCATTCCGGCGGCGGCTACAGTCGGCAGCCTTGGCTACCTGGTCTGGTATCTGATCAATCAGAAGGCCGGCGCCAGTTTCATGGCTTTCTTTGCCGCCACTCTCCTGATGGCAATCACCAGCGAAATCCTGGCCCGGCTGATGAAACTGCCGGCCACGGTTTTCATCACGACGGCAATCATACCGATCGTACCCGGGCTGGGCCTCTATCAAACCATGCTGCTGATCGTGGGCCAGAACGATGCCGCGGCTCTCCGGCAGGGCGTCGACACGCTTGCGGCAATCGGCACCATGGCGCTGGCCCTGGCGGTCAACGCGCTGCTGACGCAATGGATTTACCGCGGCCATACCGCTGCCGACGGGCGGGAGACTTCCGATGGCTGCTGAAGCCAGACGGCGGCTGACCGCCCAGAACCGGATCTGGTATCCGCTCGACAACTCGGCCAAGATTTTCCCGGCCATCAAGACCGGCAAGGTTTCGGCGGTCTACCGCATGACCGCCATCCTGCTTGAACCGGTCGAACCGGCGGTTCTGCAGCAGGCGCTGGAGGACATTCTGCCGCGTTTCCCGCATTTTGCCATGAAATTGAAACCGGGCCTGTTCTGGTATTATCTGGAACCAAACCCGGCCAAACCGCAGATTTACGAAGACACGCGCTATCCTTGCCGCCGTCTGTACCGGAAGAACAACCAGGGTTTCCTGTTCCGGGTGATCTACTTCCATAACCGGGTTTCCCTGGAGGCTTTCCATTCCCTGACCGACGGGACCGGCGGCCTGGCTTTCCTGAAAACACTGGTCGCCCGCTATCTGTTTCTGCAGCTGGGCATCATGGTGCCGGCCGAGGACGGCGTCCTGGATATCCGCCAGACACCGCCGGAGTCGGAAATGGAGGACAGCTACCAGAAATACGCCCGCCCGACCCGGCTGCGCAACCCGCGCCAGCCGCGCGCCTACCATATCCGGGGGACGCTGGAGCCTTCCGGCCGCATCAACACGATTACCGCCCGGATGCCGCTTGAACCGCTGCGAAAACTCGCCGCCCGGCATGGCGTCACCCTGAATGACCTGCTCGTAGCCAACTACATCCATGCCTTCTGTCAGCTGCAGCGGGCCGAGCAGCGCCATTTCACCCAACCGGTGGTCATTGCCGTGCCGGTCAATATGCGCCGCTATTATGCCAGCCAGACTCTGCGCAATTTCTTTCTGCGCGTCTGCCCTTCGGTCAACCAGGCTTACGGTGAATTCAGCTTCGAGGAGATTCTGGCGGAAGTTCATCATTACATGCGCGTCAGCACCAACGAGAAATACC
>JAEXPB010000403.1 GCA_023438965.1 Bacillota bacterium
GCACGCAACTATACTATTATCGAAAAGGGATTAGAAACGGCTGAAAAATTCGAAAGTACAGCCCTTTGACAGAAGGGAGACGCATATGGCCAGAAAATTTGCCATAACCAACAACATCCGCAAGCTGCGCTTCTTTGCGGATGAAATGACCCAGCAGGAACTGGCGGAGAAATCCGGCGCATCCAGACAGACCATCATTGCCATCGAGTCCGGCAAGTATTCACCCTCCCTGGAGCTGGCGTTCCGCATCGCCGACGCTTTCGGCGTCAAAATCAATGAAGTGTTCGACTATGAAATAAAAGAGGATTGATCGCTTGACTGGAGGTTCATGATGAAGGCTGTTGTTTATGATAAAGCCAATTCTCCCGATATCCTTGTCCTCCGGGAAGTGGCAAAACCTATACCCGGTGACGATGAGGTTTTGATCAAAATCCATGCGGCAGCCGCGAATGCTGCCGACTACCGGTCTATGAAAATGGGGATAATTCCCAAGCGGAGGATCTTCGGCTCCGACATCGCCGGACAGGTCGAGGCTGTCGGGAAGAACATCCGTCAGTTTACCGTCGGGGATGAAGTGTTAGGCGATATATCCGACTGCGGTCTTGGCGGTTTTGCCGAGACTGTCGCTGTTCCGGAAGCGCCACTGGTCTTGAAGCCGGCTGTCATTTCGTTCGAAACGGCAGCGGCGATCCCCATGTCGGCGGTGACCGCCCTGCAGGGTCTGCGCAATCCAGGATACATGCAACCGGGGCAGAAGGTGCTGATCTGTGGTGCCGGCGGCGGCGTAGGCACCTTTGCGGTGCAGCTGGCCAAGCACTTCGGGGCGGAAGTCACCGCCGTTTGCAGTGAGAAAAACGCCAAGGTCATGCAGTCAATCGGCGCGGACCAGGTCATTGATTATCAGAAAAATGGCCTGACCCAAACCGGTCAGCTTTATGACCTGATTCTGGCTGTCAACGGCAATTATCCGCTGACCACTTACAGGCGTCTGTTGGCTTCCGGCGGCGTTTGTGTCGTGATCGGCGGCGCGCTGGTTCAGGTGATGAAGACCCTGTTGTTCGGCAAGTTGCTGTCCATCGGCAGTAAAAGTATTTATTTGCTGCGGGCCAAATCAGATGCCAAGGATTTGGCATTTATCATCAATCTGGTGGCGGCAGGCCAAGTGAAGCCGGTTATTGACCGAGTCTATCCGCTGGCCGAAACGGCTGAAGCGATGCGCTATCTCAGTGCCGGCCATGCGCTTGGTAAAGTCGTGATCAAGATTGGATCATGAGCCCCAAAAAACGGTCGCGATTATCGGCGGTGGAAAATAAAAGAAAGCCTGCAAGTGATTGCTCACCGGCAGACCCCCTCAGATAAGCTAACGTTTTCCTTTACACAGACGGTACTTTGTTTTATTCTGCGTTTCGCGGCACCTCTTCTATTGAGATGCCAATCAAACCGTGTGCCCCATTACTCAATCAGATTACCCAATTTCATTGTAGTCCCGCCCGAAAAGGCTGTCAAGAGCAATTTGTCATCATTTGTCATGGCAATCGGACGGACAATCGGACGGCTCCTGGCATGAACCCGGCACCCGCGTGGCTGGCCGGCACGTTTTCAACGCGTATGCAACTCCGGCAGGCAGCGACCGCAGCCGTCGAAGCCGCGGTTGAGCGCATCGTTGAGCAGATGGAAGCCTTTCTGGTGTTCCTCGTAAGTGTCGAGCAGGCCGCTGCAGCCCAGGCAGTGAACTTCCCGGTTATTGGTATTGACAATGTATTTCGGCACATAAGGCATGTCTTGCTTGAGCTCGCTAAACCAGGCGTCGACCGTCGCCGTCAGTTCGTCGGCATCGATACCGAGCTTGCGGCCGCGGATGTTGACCGGCCAGGGAATCAGCGGCAGCTTGAAGGACAGGGGCGGCGAGAAGGTGATCGGCGGACAATTGTCGACAATGATCTTTTCGGCCAGATCGATGACCTGATTCTGGATCCAGCCCGGGAAGGACAGGAAGGGACAACCGGGGAACAGGGAAATGGCAATGTCCAGGGCCAGGTCGATGGCGGGCAGTTTCAGGGCGAGCGAGTTGCTTGCTTCATCGAAGGTGACGGGGGCCTTGCCCATTTTCAAGCCGACTTCGTTCATGATCAGGCGCATCTGGAAGATCTCGATCCAGCGTCGTTCGTGCGAGACCTCGATATCGGGTATGAAATCGGGCAGCCAGCCGGTCGGGTCGACCTCCACCCGGGACTCGACATCAAGCAGGACGCTCAGGCGCAGGGTGCCGGTGGTCAGGCAGTTGCTCAGGCAGACTGTATTGCCGGGCTGGAAGTCGATGACCGGACAATGCGGAAATAACGCGACATAGTCGACGACGAATTTCAGGCCGTGGAACGTCGTCTCTGCCTCGACAAAGCCCAGGGTAGCCAACTCCACCGCGATGCGTTCGGCAATCCGCAGGACGCCGCCGACGGTTTGGATGAATTCATTGACCTCCGGGCTTGCAAAGACCAGCTGGCCGGAAATGGGCATGATCTGGACATACTGACCCCAGGCCCGGTTGATCAGGGACTGCAGGGCCGTTTCGGGCAAGGCCAGCCCGACCGAGCAGTTCCGGGCAAAATTATACAGCTGGTTGGGATTGCCGCCGGTATGACCGAGCAGGTTGAGGGCGATCGCCAGCGAGTCGCCGTCTTGCTGGTTATAGCCACCGAGCACTTGACAATGGGCTACTTCGCCAAAAAGCCGGTTGGCTGGAATTTTCGGCAGACCAGGCAAGTAGGCGCCGAAACTGGGCAGCGCCAGGGCGAAGCAGTGGCCGGATTCGGCAAAATAGGCCCGGATCACCGTCATGACAGCGGTATCAAGCTGGATATCCATCGTCTGCAGACGGCGTCCCTGCCAGGCGAACGACAGGGTCTCAAGTTCGCATTGGGCCAGGTTCAGCAGCAGCAGACAGGAACCGGGCTCCAGGTAATCCGGCTGTTGATCGACCAGCAGGTCGACCAGCAGTGAATTCGGATCGATCAGGCCAGGGTCGTCCGGCATTTGCTCGATGCTGCAGGCTGTCACCAGAGACAGGCGGACGCTGAAGGGCAGCTCCAGGCCGTCCCAAAGCGTGATGATAGCCCGCAATTCCATGAACAGGCGCATTTTGAAGGGCGTGGCTGCATTGGTGGACTTCAGGAAGTCCAGCGACGGTTCCCGCACCAGGTGCAGCCGGACATCCATTTTCAGAAACGGCCGAATCGCCGGATCAATCCCGGCAGCCGCCGCTGGATCGAGAGCGTCAACCAGGTCCAGTTTTTGGGTTACCCGCAAGAAGCCATTGTAAAAAAGGGCGCCGGACAGCTGATTGAGGAAACGTTCATTGAGCAGGATTACGGCATCATAACCGGCTGAATGCAGGCTCATGCGATCACCGCCCCTTTCAGGCATTCCTGGCACGACCGGTAACCGTCGCGCAGGGCTTCATGCAGCACGAAATAACCTTCCCGGTGTTCCGGCCGGATATCCTTGATGACGGCACAGGTGACCCGATGGATCCGATGGGAGCGCTTATTGCCGATATAGCCGGGAACAGGGATCTTGCCGGTCATTTCCGCCACGTCGAAACCGGTGGCGAAGGCGACCGTCGCGTCACCCCAGAGACCGGCGCCGGCAGCACAGACCTGGAATTGGCTGGGAGTGACGACTGGTGAAAGGCCGGCGGCCTTGACGTTTTTCAAGACGACAGCCGGCGCAATGACCAGGGGCGGCAGATGGTCGATGATTTTCTGGTTGAAGAACTTCAACAAGCCGTTCAGCAGGTTTTCCGGCAGGTTCTGGTACCACTCGTCGCCGAATTCCAGGGCCAGGTCCGCCTTTTGCATTTTCAGGGCCAGACTGCCGTCGGGTCGGACGGCCAGGGCGGCGGCAGCCTGCTGCAGCGACAATTCGACGGCCTGCTGCAGGTGGATGATCTCCCGGTGGCCGTTTTTTTCGCTGAGCTTGATGTCGTCTGACCAGGGTGTCCAGGTATCCGGGACGATGCTGCTGGTATCGAGATAGAGC
>JAEXPB010000444.1 GCA_023438965.1 Bacillota bacterium
CGGCTGGTATTGACCAGCAAATAAATCTCGTAGTCATCAAATTGGCGGTGCAGGACGATCAATTCCGGACAAGGCGCGGCGGTCAATAGATCCTGCGAAACAATCGTTGCCTCCTGACCAAGAAACTCAATGGCCTCGAGCTGTTCCAGGCCATCGATTGCGCGCCGATCACCCAGGAATCCGATATGCACACCCTGGGCGGCGGCTTGCCGGACCAGGCTGGCTACCGGGCCTTCGAGGGCATCGATTTCCGGAAACAGCAGCCAATGGGGCTTTTCCCCGTTGGGTGTCAGCAGGCAGCCCGATCCGATCCGGCATTCCAGCAGCTTTTCATCGTTGATGAAATCAAAATCGACTTGCTGCATCAGCAAACGCTGGCTAAGCTGGGTGAGGGAACGACTGATCTGTTCATGTCCATTTTCGGCCTGACTCGCGTTCAGGACCGGCGACTGCGCGGCGATCTGCCGGAACGGATAATAGACCAGGGCCTGCGATTGGTGGATGCCGCCGTCCAGGAGCGCACCCAGCCGCGCCACGTAGGTGGCAAATTGGCGATATTCGGCCTCGGTCAGCAGATTTTCGCCATAATAGGAGGTGATGGTGTCCACGCCATGGGCGAATTCGATCGCCATGGCGCACAGCAGCCGGGCCAGCGAGAAGGTCTGATCCTGGTCGCACATGTTGGACGCCTCGATCATGACGTGCGGCCGGCCATAAAGATGAGCGGCGGATGACGCCAGCTTGCAGGCCAGGGAATATCGCAATTTGGCGGGATCGGAAAACAGCAGGTCACAGCCAGGGATGTCCATCCGGCCCAGATTGCGGACAATGTCGCCGAAGCATTGCGGATGGGCGGCGAAATTCTCTTCCATGATCATATGGCCGCTATAAGCCATACGCAGACGGCGCATACGGTCGATGTACTGCTGGCTGTAAGCCTGATCGAACAGCTGGTTGAGCGTCTGGTAATAATCCAGTCGGATCCTGGCTGCGGCGAACCCCCCGTGGAACAGAAGCGGCAGACTGTCCGCCAATGGATAGCCATTCAACCGGCCAAACTGGTCCGCCAGATCCGCTGTCCAATGAATATAAGGGTAGAAGGGGATTTCCAGATTGGGCATCTCGTATGTCGAGAGCGAAGGCAGCTTGCTGAAGCGCTCCGCCGGATTAAAATGCGCCGGATAGGGCGAAAACCAAAAGAGTGAAGGCTCATCGGTAAAGACGGCTTCGATATCGCTTCCCAGGCGTGCACCCAGATGATTTTCGTAAGCGTCAAAGGTGATGTCCAGAAAATGCCTGAAGGCCGGTGGATCGCAGACGCTGATATTGCGCCGCGGTGCGCGCAGTGCCCGGCACAGGTAGGTGCCTTCATAGAGCGACCGCGTGAAAAAGCAATAAACTCGCCAGGAACCGCCCGGGCAGTCCCAGCACAGGCCGCCGCCGGCGTCGGTCAGGCTGCCGATGTTGATTTGCCGGCTGAAGTCCGGTTGACCGGACTCGAGCGGAACGGCATAGGCGAAACGAAGCGACGAATGCCCGCAGGGGCTGGCCAGGCGAACCGGCGCGGCCGGAGAAACGACATCGCGGGTGACACAAACCAGGGCTTGGGCCTCGTATTCCGGATGATTCTGCAGGGTCAAGCCGCCGGCTGATCCGGACGGATAATATTGCTCATCGTAAATCCAGATCCGCAGGCCCAGCGCAGCCGCCAGATCGACCGACTGGACCAGACGCGCCCAGGCCGCTTTATCCTGAAGATAATTCCGGAACGCCACATTGAGGACAATGCCGCCATAGCCGCGGTCGGCCAGCCGCTGCAAGCGCCACCGAATATGCTCGATCTTGTCATTCTCAGTGGCATCGGACGGCCAATTGAAATCCTCGGTCAGATTCAAGGCGACAAATTGAAAATCGTGAACGATCTGCAGCGGTCCGAATCGCTGATCCGGATTTGCGAAGGATTGGGCGTGGTACATGATGATGGTCCTCCAAAAGCAGCGGCCACAGGAAATTGATCCTGTGGCCGCCAAATCTTTGACTTATCGTGATTATTTCATGCTGGCCAGGAAGGGGGTGTAGTATTTTTGATAGGTGCTGACGACCGTTTCGATGCCCATGTTCTTGATGTTGTTCACATAGGTCGACCACATGCCGTCAATATCATCGGTGCCGCTGATGAACCTGGCCCGGGCTTCGGCGATGTAGGTGGTGACATCGGTCTCGATCGTCGCGACTTTCTTGCTGTCTTCAGCGCTAAGCGGCAGGTATTGCTTGGGGAACTCCACTTTGAAATAGGGATAGCTGTCCCGGATCGACATTTCGTTCAGCCACAGGGCGTTGGAGGATCCCTGGCCGGCATTGAACTCCGGACGTTCCCAGCTGGACCACGATTGGATGGTCGCCACGGAATTGCGGAAATCCTCGGCTGTCTTGTAGCCTTCCGGCTGCATCTTGTCCCACGTTCCCTTGGCCTTGTCAATCCAATACCAGCCCACGCCTTCCTCGCCAACATACGCGCAGCGACCGCCTTCTTCGGTGAAGAAGTAGTCCAGCAGGCGCAGCGTCGCTTCCGGATACTTGTTAACCTTGGTGAAGGCACACTGGCCGATCGACACACCGGTCGACGAGGTGACCATCTTGGTTTTGTTCAAGTCGGAGGTGAGAGCATCAATCTGGATATAGTCATAGCCGATCGTCGTGTTGGCTGTAATGTACATGGCTGCCACATTACAACTGCCGATGATATTCTGCTGGGCCTTGGCGACCAGCTGTTCCTGGGTCTGGATGAAGAAATCGTTGTCCAGCAGCTTTTCCTTGAACAGCGTGCGCATGTATTTCAGGTATTCTTTATAGGCATCGGAGGTGTTGATGCAATAAACCTAGCCATCATCGGTAGCGGATAAATTGTAGGTGGGCGTCTTGCTGTTGATCCCCAGGGCATTCAGAACCAGACCATCAATCGAAGAGCCGCCCTTGATGCCGGAAACCGGGATCTCATCCTTGGCATTGCCATTGCCGTTGGCGTCGCCATCGTAAAATGCCTTATACACAGTATATAATTCGTTCAATGTCGTCGGCACTTTCAAGCCGAGGGTGGTCAGCCATTTTTTATTCAGCCAGTAGCGGTTGTGCATGTCGCGGACCACCTGGTTGATCCGCGGCAGGGTATACAAATTGCCGTCACCGGAGGTGGACATCGCCTTGGAGACCGGAACCTTGGCGAAGGCCTGCGTAATAGCCTGGCCATATTTATCGACCATCTTATTCAGGGCGATCAACTGGCCTTCCGAACCATATTCCAACAGTTCAGCCGAGGTGAAGTTGCCGTTGACAAACAGGTCCGGCAGATTGTTCGAGGCAAACATCAGGGATTTCTGGGCAACCCAGGCATCGGCGCTATAACCGACCGGATCAAAATTGATCCCGGTCAGCTTGGTCAGGAACTTAAGCTGCAGATTGCCAACCCAGGTTGTGGTGAAAGCCGACATTTGGCCGGCGATCTTGATTGTGATTGCTTGATCGACAATCGGATAGCCGGTCGCATTGAAATAGAGCTTCTGCGTAGTTGTCGGCGCTGCGGTTGCGGCGGCTGTTGTGCTTTTGGCGGTTGTGGCGGCGGTGGTTGTCGGTGCTGCCGTACAACCGGCGAGAACAATAATGGCAATTAACAGCAAGGCGATCACTCGTGTTCGGTTCATAGGCTTACCTCCTCAAAAATTATGTTTTCTGAGCCGGGCTCAAAAACATCATCCTTTAATGGCGCCGATCATGACGCCTTTGATAAAGAAACGTTGCAGGAAGGGGTAGATAATCAACATGGGCGCA
>JAEXPB010000460.1 GCA_023438965.1 Bacillota bacterium
GGCCAGGCCTTGCTCGATCGGGAAAAACGCATGTCGGAATGTCGGGTCGATTTCGACGAAAACCGCCTGCCCGTTGGGCTTGTCGTGTTCGCCGAGCGCGTAATAGGCAGCGAAATCTTCCGGATTGAGCATCGAGGCGATCAAGGCTTCTGGAATCAGGGAAAGATACAGATGAACTGACATCGAGCCACCCCCTCCTTTGGGAAATCCTGACAAAGCGCGGCCAAATTTCCTAGCCAAGAGGCAATGCTATCTCTGCTTCCAGTATAGATCCGGTTCGCGGTCCGTGCAAGCGGTCCCGGCCGGACGCCCAAGATTGCCAGAGAGCAACATAAGCCATACAATAGTAAGTAATCCGATTCCTGCGCTTCCGATTATACTTGCCTGGCTGAAGGAGGATATGATGGATACTTTTTGGGCTCAATCACCCGATGTCGTCATGAATCAGCTGCAGAGCCGGTCAGACGGTTTGTCAACCGGGGAAGCCGCCCGTCGGTTGGCCGACTATGGTCCGAACGTCCTGAGCCGAAAGAAATACAAAGGTCCCCTCCTCCTGCTGCTGGCGCAGTTCAAAAGCCCGGTTATCCTGATCTTGCTGTTCGCCACCGGATTGTCCTTCTTCCTCGGTGATACCACCGATGCCTTGATCATCCTGTCCATCGTCATCTTCAGCGGTCTGCTCGGTTTCGGGCAGGAATACAGTGCCAATGCCGCGACCGAGAAGCTCTTCGCCATTGTCCAGGTCAAGGCGACCACCCGGCGTGACGGCCAGGCGGTCGAGATCGGCGTCGACCAGGTGGTGCCCGGCGATGTCCTGCTGTTGAAAGCCGGCGACATTATTCCGGCCGACGGCCTGATCCTGAACTCGACGGCCCTGTTTGTCGATGAATCGACTTTGACCGGCGAAACCTATCCCGCCGAGAAAGAACCCGGCACGCTGCCGCCGGAAACCGAGCTCGGCCAGCGCCGCAACTGCCTGTGGATGGGCACCCACGTGATCAGCGGTTCGGCTGCCTTGTTCGTGGTCCACACCGGACAGGGCACCGAATTTGGCGCAATTGCCGAGCACCTGCGGCACCGTCCCCAGGAAACGGAATTTGAGCGGGGTATTCGCCGGTTCGGCTATCTGCTCATGGAAATAACCTTATTGCTGGTGTTCGCCATTTTCGCCATCAATGTCTATTTCCATCGGCCGGTGCTGGATGCTTTCCTCTTCTCGCTGGCCCTGGCTGTCGGATTGACACCGCAGCTGCTGCCGGCGATCATCAGCATCAACCTGGCGCACGGCGCCAAAGCCATGGCCCGGCAAAAGAGCATCGTCAAGCGGCTTTCCTCGATCGAAAACTTTGGCAGCATGGACATCCTTTGTTCCGACAAGACCGGCACGCTGACCGCCGGCACAGTTGAGATCCAGGCCATCCAGGATATTGAAGGCAACATGAGCGATCGCATTTTCCGTTTTGCCTATCTCAATTCCAGCCTGGAAACCGGGTTTGCCAATCCGATTGACCAGGCCATCCGGGCTTATCGCGACCTGGACATTTCCGGCTACAAGAAATTGGATGAGGAGCCTTATGACTTCACCCGGAAAAGGCTGAGCATCCTGGTCGAGGAGCCGGCGGCCGGTCCGGCCGGCCGCGGCCGGTATACGATGATCACCAAGGGTGCGCGGAAGAATGTCCAGGCCTGTTGCACAGCGGCGGAGACAGCCGACGGCCGCATTGTCGCACTGACGGAAGTGCAGGATGCCATCGAGCGGCAATTCGCCGAGCATAGCGCCAAAGGCCATCGGACATTGGGCATAGCTTATAAGGACAATGGCGACGACCCGCAGATCGAGCCGGACCATGAGACCGGCATGACTTTCCTGGGGCTGATCACGCTGTTCGATCCCCTGAAACCGGGCATCAAGGATACGATCCGCCAATTGAACGACCTGGGCATCACCTTGAAAGTCATTACCGGCGATAACCGGCTGATCGCCCTGAATGTGATGCGGCAGCTGGATATTCCCGAGTCCCGGATCCTGACCGGGCCGGAACTGCATGACATCAGCGATCGCGCCCTGATCCAGAAAGCGACGGAGATCAGCGTTTTTGCCGAGGTCGAGCCGAACCAGAAGGACCGCATCATCCTGGCGCTGAAAAAGGCTGGCCATGTGGTCGGCTACATGGGGGATGGCATCAACGACGTGTCCGCCCTGCATGACGCCGACGTCAGCATCTCGGTCAACAGCGCGGTGGATGTAGCCAAAGAGGCCGCCGACATTGTGTTGCTGGAACATGACCTGGGTGTCCTGGTCCAGGGTGTTGTCGCCGGCCGTTCGACCTTTGCCAATACGCTTAAATATATCTTCATGGCGACCAGCGCCAACTTCGGCAACATGTTCAGCATGGCCGGCGCTTCCCTGTTCCTGTCCTTCCTGCCGCTGCTGCCCAAGCAGATCCTGCTGACCAACCTGTTGACCGATTTCCCGGAAATGACCATCGCCACCGACCGGGTCGACGATAGCATGATCAATCGACCCCGACGTTGGAATATCGGTTTTATCCGGAAGTTCATGGTCACCTTTGGCCTGATCAGCTCACTGTTCGATTACCTGACCTTCGGCGTCCTGATCCTGGTAGTCCAGGCAACCGAAACCCAATTCCGGACCGGCTGGTTTACCGAATCGATCATCTCCGCGGCCCTGATTGTCCTGGTGATCCGGACCCGCTGCCCCTTGTGGCAAAGCCCGCCCAGCCGCAATCTTTTCCTGGCGACGCTGTCCGTCATTGCGGTGACGATCCTGCTGCCCTATACGCCATTCGCTGCTCTGCTCGGTTTTGAACCCCTATCGCTTCTCACGCAGCTGTTGCTCCTGGCCATCATCGCGTTGTATGTGGTGACCGCCGAAGCGGCCAAGCGCCTGTTCTACCGGATCGTCAAATTCTAGCGGGCACCCTTGTCATAAGGGATGCCCTCGGATTTCGGCGCCCGCGATTTGCGGGAAGTCAGGATCAGGACCACCATGGTCACGACATAGGGCAGCATCTGGTATAGGTTCTGCGCGTTCTTGAT
>JAEXPB010000071.1 GCA_023438965.1 Bacillota bacterium
GCGCAAGGCCCTGCGTTTCCGGGCGATCGACTATCTGCTCAAGCCCGTTGACGAACTGGCGCTGCTCGAGCTCCTGAAAAAAACCGCCGAAGAGATCGGAGCGGAAGAAGAGCGTCGCCGCGCCGCCTTGAAGCTGCAGACCAGCCATGCCCAGAATATGCCGCTCCTGCGGGACATTTTCCTGCGCGAGCTGGTTGTCGAGGGCAAATACCGGGACGCCAGCGCCCAGACTCTTGAAAAGAACAGCATGGCTTGTGATGTCCGGCTGGGCAGCGGCGAGAAATCCTGCCGGATAATCCTGGTCAGCGCCGGCAGCCGGACCGGCCGGGAAGCGCAACTCGGCGAACTGCGCCGCCTGACCGCTGACTGGCTGGCCGGCCAGCCCGGGCCGGATCCCGACTTGCCGGCGGGATATCTGCTCCAGGACGGCATGACCCTGATCATCGTGCAGAATCTGGCGCAGCAGGCTGGCATGCCGGCAGAACCGGACGGCTGCCGCAGCCTGTTTGACTGGCTCAGGCAGCATCAGCCGGGCAGCTTTGCAGTCAGCGGCGGGCCGGCCGTCTGGCAAATGACCGAACTGAACGTCAGCTATGCTGCTGCCCGGCTGGCGCAGAACAGCCATTTCTACGGCAACAGCCCGCTAACCTGGCAAAGCGGCGCACCCGCCAACCCATTCAACACCGATCTGCCGACCGGTGTCGTCGAGAACTTCAACAATCAGCTGGTCAGTATCCATGAGGTGCTGAATCAGCAAATGCTGACGCCGGTCATCCATGATTTCCTGACCACCTGCCGCGATCTCTGGATCGATCCGGCCGTCGTGCGCCGGATCCTGGAGGATACTTACAACAGTCTGCGCATCAATAACCCGCGCTTTCGACAGGCTGTGGAAGACGAGTTCGGTGCCGCATGGCAATTTGTCCGCGAGCTGAACTTGAACCTGACGCTGGCTGATACGGTTGATTTTCTGATCCAATTCCTGTCGGCAGTCCTGGCGCGGATGAAGAAAAACGCCGGACGCAAGGACAAAAAAATCATCGAAGTCGTCAAAGACTATATCCAGACGCATCTGCAGCAGGAAATCACGCTGGCTTCGCTGAGCCAGATCGCATTCATCAGCCCCAACTACCTGAGCGAGGTTTTCAAGGAGCAGACCGGGGAAAGCATGGTCGATTATATCACCCGGCTGCGCATCCTCAAGGCCAAGGACCTGCTGAAGGACATCCGCGTCAAGGTTTATGAGGTTGGCAAACTGGTCGGTTATGACGATCCGGCCTATTTCAGCAAGGTTTTCCGCAAGGTCGTCGGCGTCTCGCCGGCGGAATACCGGAACCTGGTGCTTTAGGCCAGATTGGCCGCCCTGATCACGCCATCCAGGTGATTGGCCAGGGCCAACTTTTGGGGATCCAGCAAGGGCTGGATGTCGACCCGCTTGAAGATTTTCCAGGCGGACAGGATGCCCAGGCCGGCAAAACCGAAGAAGATCCAGGAAGCGATGGTCAAGGCCGGGGTTGGCTTCAGGTCCAGAAAGCTCCGGATGGCGCCGGAGACCGCAGGATCCTGGCAGCCCCAGCCGATCGCACCGAAGATGCCGCCGGCGATAATGCTGCCTTTGGCCTGCTCATGTAAGGCTCTCTCGGCGGCCTTTTTCTTGGGTTGCGCTTCCTGACGGGCCAGGTTCATGATCTGATCGCGCCAAAGCGTCAATTCCTGGATCAAGGCCGGTTTTTGCTCACGAGGAACATAATGGATGCAATTGTCAACCAGCGATTTCAAACCCATCAAGCCATCCAGGCGGTATTGTGCAAGGTCGGCGGCCGCCAGATTCTCCGTCGCGGCCAACAGGCAGCCGCGCCAGGCCGCATAACTGTTCGCCTGCTTGTCGACCGCAGAACAGTAATAGCGATAGGCATGGGCGAAGTCGCGGACAGCCATGCTTTGCCGCGCCCTTTCCAGGTCATTGTCAACCGAAGACAACCCGGCGACATTGACTTGGCCGCTGAGTTCGACCTTCAATTTTTGGATTGCTTCCCGGACAAGCAAGGTGCTGCCGCAATACATGCAACGAGCCTGGGTCATTTCGCCCGGCACCTGGATGGCGGCGCCGCAATTCGGACATTTCGCAGCTTCAAACGGCATAGAACGACTCCTTCAATTAACAGTCTGCACGTTCGCTTGAATCGGCCAGAGATCTGGTTACCAACAGATTAAAACCAATATAGCATAAGCCGGGGTGTTTCGCGATGGGCAATTAAGCAGGGTTATTCCCATTCAGCCTTGCCCTGCCGGAAATCACGCGGCGTACATCGGGTGTATTTTATGAAAATCGTGGCGAAATAGTTGGGCGTGCCGAAGCCGAGAGATGGAATCGCCGGGCGAATACGATGACCTTGGGCACACCGGGAATGGTCCGCGATCTGGTTCTGCGGGAATATGAAGTCTTTCGCCTGCGCGATGGTGAATCCCGGTTCTATATCGAAGCCTTGATCGAAACCATCCGGGGGATCCGTTGAATTACGGGATAATCTGCCTGGCGGCCATTCTGCTGTTTGGTGACTGTTGGCACATATTTTTACCGCCTTCCGGCGTATCATACAGCTATGACCAACCCGGACGCCGGCTGCGGTGCGGGTCCGACAAGCCCAGAGGAGAGATCGCCATGAAAAAGATCAAATTATTCAAATTGAAGTATTGCGGCTTCTGCCGCGAGGCTTTAGGCTATCTGGACGAATGTCTTCAGGACAATCCGGCCTACCGCCAGCTGGACATCGAGATCATCGACGAGGCGGAGCAGCGTCGGCTGGCCAATGCCCACGACTATTATTATGTCCCGACCTTTTACGTCGACGGCGTCAAGGTGCATGAGGGACCGGTCTGCCGGGACGATGTGGAGCGTGTGCTCCGGCAGGCCTGCGAGTAGGCCGGGATGGTCATGGCGCAGGTCCGATGGAGAAATAAGCATAGTAAGAGACTTCGCGACGATTACTGCATCTCATCGCGAAGTCTTATTAGTAGAACATCGATTTATCAGAGACTTTACTGCGTCTGACAGTTCGCGACCAGCCGCTGCAATTCAGCTGCGTCGGCCATGAACTGATCTTCGCTGTCACCGGCGACAAACTCCAGCAAGGCGCCGTACTCGTCCGGCAGCGCGGCGAAAGGCCGCAGATAATTTACCCATTGTTCCGCCTTGGCGCACAAAGGCAGCCGGACGATGCCTTCACCGGTCTTTTCCCAGCTGAAAACGTGGATATTGACGACCGATGTCATCAGCGCGGCGATTTCGGCCAGGCATTGCGCCTGGCCGGCGCCCTGCGGCGGCTGCCAGTAAATGCCGGAGCCGGGTACCGCCTGCAATAACCGGCCGGCACTGCCGCAGGTGCTGGTCAGTGTGCCGCCGTGGTATTCATAGGCGGTGCGGATGCCCTGCCTGGAAGCCAGGGCGGTAAAATACCGGGCATTGGCGGTGATCGCCGTGAAGTCGCCGGCGGTGGCGGCCTGGCTGTCGACGGCGCCGGCCCAGACCCGGATGGTGCGGGTACCCAGAGCCTGGGCGGTGGCGATCACTTTTTCGAATTCGCCGCTTTGCCGTTCCGGATCGGTCAGCCGGCAATAGGAGCCATAGGAACAGCAGCGGATGCCGGCTTCCCGGCACAGCCGGGCGACTCGCGCGGCCTGCTGCAGGTCGCCGTGCGGCACATGGATGTCGCCGCCCCATTCGATCGCCGCCAGCCCGGCGGCCTGGACCGACTGGATGATCCGCTCCGGCGCCAGCTGGCGGAAGGTGACCGAGACCAGACCCGTATACAGCATATTGGTTTATCCTTTCAGGGCGCCGATCATGACGCCTTTGACGAAATATTTCTGCAGGACCGGGTAGACGCAGAGGATCGGCAGCGTGGAGACCATGATTGTCGCATACTTGACCGCTTCGCCGATCGGCACTTTGTCGCCGACGGTTTCGGTGATCATGCTGCTGGTGTCGTTGGCGATCAGGACTTCGCGCAGGATCAGCTGCAGCGGATAGAGCGTCCGGGTCCGCAGGTAGATCATCGCGCTGAACCAGGCATTCCAGTGACTGACGCCGTAGAAGAGAACCATGACGCTGATGATCGCCTTGGACAGCGGG
>JAEXPB010000105.1 GCA_023438965.1 Bacillota bacterium
TAAGCCGGCCAGGCCGGTCACCCGGCCGCGGAAAATGGAGACATCGAACCGATAACCCTCGATGAAGGCGAAATTCAGCTGATCCAGCCAATCGCGGCGGCAATCGTGAATCAAGCGATTGGTCATGATGGTCTCCGGGAAGGTCCGGCGGTACATCTCCGGGAAAACATTCGGCGCGTACCAGTTGCCGAAAACGCAGCCATGGATGTAGTGTGAACAGGTCGCCAGGGCGTCCGTCGTGCTTTCCGTGCCGAAAGCCTGTTCGCCGGTGCACAAGCCGAGGATTGCTTTCATGTTCTCCGCCCGGTAGCGCGGATCCATATCGCCCCGCTGGCCGTGCTGGTGCGTCGGATCGAAACAGAGCCAGCAGCGGTGACCGCCGATCTGATCGAAGAAAATAGAATCCGGTTGGAACGCCAATTTGATGCGTCCGTTCTCCAGCAGCTTGTTCCGCCATTCTTCGGTCGCCTGGCAGGCCGAGATAAAGCTCTTGTAGCCAAAGGCGCGCAAGATCGTGCCGTTGTTGGCAAACTGGTAGTGCTCGCGATACTCGTTGCCATCGATGTCCTTGCGGCTGATCAGCCGGCCGGTTGTCTGATAATAATCGGATTTGATGTCGATCAGGACACCGTTGGAGTATAACGCGACGCGGCCGCCCATGGCCTGGACTTCGGCAATTGCTGCCGCCAGCCCGGCAGCGCCGCCCAGCTCCGGATCGGCTTCGTAAACTGGATATCCGTTATCGAAGCGGCCTTTCCACCAGCCAAAGACCATCAGGGTGTCCAGGCCGAACTGGCGACCCTCCTGGTATAGCCGCGGCAGGTCATTGTACCGGAAATAGATTTCGCCGAATTGATGTCTGAGGATAATACGCTGCCAGCCGGCCATTTGCTGGACCCAGCGCGGGATCGCCGGCACCTGGTACCAGCAGCTGCGGGCCCATTGGCCGTAAATGTCCGAGCCGACCCGCCAGTCGCCGGCCTGGAGGGTGACGACATTGCGGGCGCTGGTTAGTTTTTCACCGGTACGGACCAGCGGGTAATGCGAGATGGCGAGGATAAGCCGCGGTTCCGACCGGCGCGGCCCAATGCCCGCGGTCAGGCAACAGGTGCGGAAATCGGGGTCATGCCGCCCGACGTATAGGAAATGGCCGGCGCTCTCGACACCGAACCAGCACATCGAACAGGGCTGGGGATAGATCAGCGGCGACCAGATTTCGTTGTAGTCGGCAGCCATATATTCGGTATGCCCCTTCTCCAGAGCATGCCAGGGATCCGCCAGGCGCTCGCCCAGGCCATTGCTGCGATATAATGTGTCCCGGTCCCGGTCGTTGTCGCCGATTGTTGTCAGATCGACCAATGGCAGCTGCAATTCGTTAACCCGCACGGCCGCCTGGTTGTCGATGTCCGCCCACATTTCCAGCTGGGCGGCGGTCTGCTCGATATGAACGTCCAGCTGCACTGCATACCGGTTGCCGTCATCATCGGCCAATTCGTCATAATGAATGTCGGTGCGGCTGCCTTGCCGGCACACAAGGCCCTGCTGCCGGGAAGAGCGGACCATGATTTCCCGCCGCACATCGTCGTCCAGTTGAATTCGCCAGAAGTCGGCACCTGGCTGATTGGCCAGCGGCAAGCCATCAGCCGACCAGGTAATCCGGTTACCCGCCGGATTGACATCCAGGTTCAGTTTGTTCAGTTGAGTCAATTCGGGCATACTATCAATCCTCCTGCCTGTGATATCTCTGATTATAAGAGCGCAGACCGGGCTTGGAAATGAACGCCACTTGAATAAATACGCACAATATTAAACGAATTGCTTGACAAGATCAGCGGGCGAACTGAAAATGTAAGGAGTAATAGTATGCAAAATGAAGCTGAGTGAGCAACAGAGACCGGAGGAAACATGATATACAATATTAACTTCACATCCATACCTGAGGTTTTGCTGCTCGGACGCATCCGGCAGGTCGGTTATTGGAATTACCGAATCCACCCGGCGTCGGACCATCTCTTCGTCATTGTCTTGTCCGGGCACTGCATTTTTGAAATCGATGGTGTCCAGCACCCGGTCGGGACCGGCGAATGTTTTTTTCTGCCGCAACACACGCTCCACCGGGTTTATACGGATACTGACTGCGAGTATTATTTCCTGCATTTTCGAACAACTGAGCTTATCAGGGCGCTGGACGACCGGGACGGGCAGGACCGAATCCGGGAGCAGATCGAGCAAGCCCGGGAACGGCCGGCGCCCAGTCCGTTCGAAATGCACCCGACCCGGCACGACAGCACGTATTTTGCCCAAAAGATCATCCTGACCGACCGCCTGGACGCTGTGCTCCTGCTGCTGGCCAAATGCGACGGCGCCCGCTTCGATCCGGATCCGAACAAGAAATTGCTGGTGGATTTGTATTTTGCGGAGCTGGTCCTGCTTTTCAGCTCGATTACCCTGGGCAGTCTGCTCAGCGAATCGCATGTCCCCCTGGTGCTTTCCCGGATGGTCGTGCATATTCAACAGCATTACACCCAGGCGATCACTCTGGCGTCGCTGGCGGAGGAATTCCGTCTATCCAAGCAGTATATCATCCGGCTCTTCCGGACTTACCTGAACACCACGGTCACCCGGTATATCAATACGCTGAAGCTGTACCATGCCCAGGAGTTCCTGAAATATTCCCGGATGAACATCAACGAAATCGCTGCTTTCCTGGGCTTCAGCAATGCCTATTACTTCAGCCGGCTGTTTCGCCGGACATTCTTGCTGACGCCCAGCGAATATATCAAGTCGGAATTGGAGATTGCCGGTCGCCAGGGGAGCCGACCGGACCGCCATCCAGCCGGGCTGTTGACCGCCGCCCGGCCGACAGAAGGAAATTGTCGCGATGAATCATCGGAAACCATCGCAAGACCGACTGGTGATATGATATAATATTGAGAAGTCCGCATGGACAATTCGGCTGGCTCGGCCAGCCATATCGGGAGGAACCGGAAATGTTTTTTGAAGATGAAAAGGCCTGCTGCTGCGGGCATGACCATGAAGAGACAGAGAAAGAGAACTGCGGCTGCAATTGCGGCTGCGACTGCTGCGGGGAAGAGAATGAGATGGGTGACAGCGTCATTACCATGACCGACACCGAAACCGGTGAGGAATATTCATTCGTCATCGCCGATGATTTCGCCTTTGAAGACGAGCATTATTGCGTCTTGGTCACCATGGAGGACGAACGCGAACCCGAGATGGTCATCACCAAGGTTGTCACCATGGAGGATGGCAGCGAAGGCCTGATGAGCCTTGACGACGCGGAGTACGACCGTGTTTATGCCGAATACGAGCGACTCTGCGAGGAAGATACGGATGAAGACGAGGGCGACGAAGAAGAAGAGTGAGCCGGTCAAGGCCGTCCGCGACGACCGGGCTTCGCAGGAAGATGTCCTGGCTGTATTGGTTGATGTCGATAATGGGCATGAGTACTACATGTCCATTATCGATTCCTTTCAGCTGAAGGACCGCGAATATGTGGTCATGTATAACTACCAACCCGACGACGGCAGTCACGCCGAACCGGAAATGGCAATTTTACGGGCGGAGAGGCATACTGACGGCGAGCAGTATTTTTTATCAATCAAGAACCGGCAGGAGCTGGACGAAGCGTTCGACCAGTTTTTCCGGCGTTTTGAGGAATCCGGCGGCTTATGAGGGGTGACTTTGATGCGATGTGAAGGTTGTTCGCTCTTCTCAGCCCAGGACAGCGCCGATTACAGCCGCCTGCATCAGCTTAGCCGGACAGAGATATCGGATACCTGTCTGAACAGCCGGGTTGCCTGGAACGCCGGCTTTTATTATCAGAAAATCCTGCTCGAGGACTGCCTGTGCCTCTTGAGCGACGGCGGCGTTTTCACGACGCCGCATGTGACCTGGCCGGTCGGTCTGGTCGACCAGAAAATCCTGCTGAAGATTGCCGATGCGCTCTGGCCGGTTTTCCAAAACCGCGGCTGGCCGCTGCGCATGATGTATATCGATGAGAACAAGCTGTCTCTGCTGCGTGGCTTGCCGGGTTATCGTGTGCGGCTGGCCTATGATCCTGACTTCGACGACTACTTGTACGATGCCGGGGAATTGCGCCAGCTGTCGGGCAAAGCCCTGCACGGCAAGCGTAACCACCTGAACAAATTCTGCCGGACATATCCGGACTACGAGTATCATCCGATTACCGCCGCCGATCGCGATGAGGCATTGCGGCTGGTCAAGTCCTGGTGTGAGGAAAAGAACCTGGACTGCCTGAATCTGTGCCTCAGCGATTACCGGGCCATCCGCCAGCTGTTCGACGACTTCGACCGGCTGGACGTCCGCGGCGGCTCGATCCGCGTCGGCGGCCGGATGGTCGCTTTTGCCTTGGGTTCGCTGTTGAACGGCGATACGGCGGTCATTCATTTTGAAAAAGCCGATGCCGCGTTCGACGGTTTGTACGCGGCGATCAACAAGATGGTTCTGGACAATGCTTTCCCGGATGTCCGTTTCGTCAACCGCGAAGAGGACATGGGCATCCGCGGCTTGCGCAAGGCCAAGGCCTCCTATGGGCCGATCCGCATGATCCACAAGTACGAAGCCTGGTTGTCCAGACTCGATGCCTGAAATCTGACATGAAACGAGGAGGATGAGATGGATCAGATCAATGACAGCAATCCCGTTTCCTGGCCAACACCGGCG
This sequence comes from Bacillota bacterium, assembly GCA_023438965.1. GTDB lineage: Bacteria > Bacillota > Clostridia > Saccharofermentanales > UBA5734 > UBA8949. The sequence continues at coordinate 4,708 of JAEXPB010000105.1, forward strand.
CCGCAGCAGCCGCTCCGGCGATTCCGCCTGCGCACGGTTCTGGTTCCGCTGCTATTTCTGTTTCTGCATTTCATTGTGATTAACATTGTCGCGACGATCTATGTCGTGATTTATATCGTGGTCACCAGCGGCGGTTCCAGCGCCGACATGCTGGCGATCCTGAGCGATTCGGCCAGGCTGAACGCGCTGACCGTTGAGCAGTATCCGATAATCACGGTTTTTTATACCTTGGCCCTGATTCCGGTCTATCTGGTCTATCTGTCGCTGAGCCGGCGACGGGACGCGCGGTCCCTGTTGCTGGAGCGTACCCGGCTGGCGGATGTCCTGCCGGCCCTGGGCATGATCATCGGTGCCGTGGGAGTGACCAACATCTGGTTCAATGTGTTGCTCTGGCTGCAGGATCGCGTGCCCTTCGTGCAAACCCAGATGGACGACTACATGAAGACCGCCGGTGCCTTTACGGCTGACAACGGCTATCTCTGGCTGATACTTGGCATCAGCATCCTGGCGCCGATTGCCGAGGAACTGGTCTTTCGCGGCATCATTCAGGGCGAATTGCGCAAGGCGATGCCGGAGTGGGCCGCCATCGTCATCCAGGCTGTCGTTTTTGCCCTGTTCCACATGCAACCGGTCCAGATCACTTATGTTCTGCTGCCCGGCCTGCTATTGGGTCTGGCCTATTATTGGTCTCGCTCGCTGTGGGTGCCCATCCTCATGCACATCACCTTCAATTTCCTGGGCAGTGTCTTGCCGGCGCTGGTCGGCGCGGACGAAACGTTAAACAGCATTCTTTTCATCAGCGAATGCGTCTTCATCGCCATCGGCGTCCTGGCCGGCATTTTCTTCGCGCTGAACCGGCGCCGGCCGGCGGCCGCGGCGACTGTGCCGCAGTCGGCCATTTTGCCGGCAGACCGGGCTGATCTGATTTGAGTATCAAGATTATGAATATGGAGTGAGTAAATGCATGGTAAGATTTGAAGACCAACTGGCTATTCCCGCCAATTACCGATCCAAGATGGATGTCCGGGAAACCGAGATCGCCATCAAGCTGGTCAAGGACCAGGTCGAGCAGCAGATTGCCGACACCCTGAACCTGACCCGTGTTTCGGCCCCGCTGTATGTGCGCCCGGAAACCGGCCTGAACGATAACCTCAACGGGGTGGAGCGCCCGGTCAGCTTTGATATCAAAGACATCGGCGCCGATGTCGAAGTCGTGCAGTCGCTGGCCAAATGGAAGCGGCTCGCCCTGTCCCGCTACGGCTTCAAGCCGGGCGAGGGGCTGTATACCGACATGAACGCCATCCGGCGCGACGAAGTTCTGGACAATCTCCATTCGGTCTATGTTGACCAGTGGGACTGGGAGATGATCATCACCCGCCAGCAGCGCAACCTGGCTACCCTCCAGACGGTCGTTCTGGATCTGTACCGCTGCTTCCACCGGATTGAAAACCACATCCTGCGCTTCTACCCGCAGCTTGACCGCAAGCTTCCTGCCGATATCTTCTTTATCACGTCGCAGGAACTGGAAGACCGTTATCCGGACCTGACGCCCAAACAGCGTGAGGATGAGATCTGCCGGGAGAAGAAGGCTGTTTTCATCATGCAGATCGGCGAAAAACTCAAGAGCGGCATTTCCCATGATGGCCGGGCACCGGATTATGACGACTGGCAGCTCAACGGCGACCTGCTGTTCTGGTATCCGACCCTCGAGCGGGCCTTCGAGGTTTCGTCGATGGGTATCCGGGTCGACGAGGAAGCCATGCACAGCCAGCTGATCAAAGCCGGCTGCACGGACCGCATGAAGATGGACTTCCATCAGCGGATCCTGGAAGGTTCGCTGCCCTACCCCATCGGCGGCGGCATCGGCCAATCGCG
>JAEXPB010000116.1 GCA_023438965.1 Bacillota bacterium
GCCAGCTTGACATTAACGATAATTTCACCTGTCTGGACCTTGCCGGCAAAATCGTAATGCAGCAAGCGAATATAGCGCAGATCCTCATATCGGGTCTTGCAGCTGCTGACGTCGGCCGGATAGCTCAAGCCGGTGATCCGGGCCTTGAGCGCGGCATCCAGCTGGACGGCATAAAAACCATCAGCCAGGACGACCCGGCCATCGCCGTTTGTGGTGGCTGCCGGGTGGGTTGCCGGTACGGTGGTCGACTTGATTGACGGCTGGACGGTCGGCAGCGGGGTCGGCGCCGGAACCGCCTCTGTCGTCGTTGGTACCGTTGAAGTCGAGGTTGGAATCACCGCGGCCGTCGTTGCTACAGCCACGGCCGGCGACGGTTCGGAGGCCGGGCCAGTCGGCTGGCCGCAGCTGAGCAGCAGACCAGACAACAACACCGGGAACAGCAGCAAGGTTATCCATTTGCACAATCGCACGATATCATCTCCATTGGCGTCCGCGGCAAACCGGCAGACACCTGCCGTCATTCTACCATACCGGCGGCTGCCAAGCTACGGCAGCGGCCAGCCAGGCGGCATTTCGTCGCAAAATAGATGCTTGGGAGAAATTCGTCGCATTTTCGTACGTTTTTTATTATTTAAATTATCATATTTATAGTTGACCCATTTATAAATCCACTGTCAAGTGATATAGTACTACTAAGCCAGGGAGGAGGTACGCCATGGAGTCGGTCATGCTCTGCGAATATTCGAATACACGAATCAGCATTCGCCTGATGGCCTGTCTCGAAGACGGTATGCTCAGCCTTGAGGGCCAGGATATCGGCTCCACGGTCAATTCTCTTACCGGCAATCTCGAGAATAAATATATTTATGCCTTATCCAGAGAAGATACCCGCCTGCTGGACCGTCTGCTGCGGTGTGAAGCCGATTCGAATACCAGCTTTCTGGCGCTGGTGGCGGAAAGGTTCTCCGGCCTGCTGGGTTGTTCCAATTTCCGTAATTTCTGCGACCGCAGCGAGATCCATTACCAGTTCCACACCTGCTGAATAGATAGCCTTGAAGATTATCTACCGGCAGCCGTCAATCCGGCTGTGCTGTTTCGGCGCCAGCCGGAAGCTGGCCGCAGAAGCAGACGGTGTCAAAGATCGTTTCGATCTGCTGATCCTGGCTGTACTGGTCAAAAATACGCTTGATGCCGGCCTGATAAGCTTCTTCGTTCGGATCGCCCGGTCGCGGTGCGAAAGAAGCGGAGAGCATGCCGCCTAACAGGGCGGCAAAACTTTCCCGGATTGTATTGTCAAAATGGACGGTTTCGAAGTTGCCGGCACCAAAGAGGCTGGCTGCGCGATCCTGCTTGGCGACGTGGATAGCCGGGCAGCGATAGTCGGCGCAGAGCTCTCCATTCAGCGCCTGGATGTCCGCCGCATAGGCATTGGTGGCGCTGAATTGGTTCCAGACCAGAAAGACCCAGCCGTCCGGCTTCAGGATCCGCCGGAATTCCGACCGGCTGCGTTCATTGTCGAACCAGTGAAAGGCTTCGGCACAGATGATCGCGTCGACGGAATTAGCCGGAAGACCGGTATTCTCAGCGGTTCCGCCGACCGAATGGAATGCGGGCTGCGATCCGAACAGCAGTTCGGCCTGCCGGCGCATGTCGGCATTGGGTTCGACGCCATACACCGTTGAGCCCCGCATGAGCAGCAAACCGCTCATCTTGCCAGTCCCCGAACCGATATCGGCGATCTTTTTGCTGGTGCCCGGACCAAGCCGGCTGAAGATGAAATCGATCAGGCTGGCCGGATAGGACGGCCGGTATTCGGCGTAGAGAACGGCCTTATCGGTAAATTTCGCCAAGGCGGCATTCAGACGGTTCCATTCGGCTTCGACGACCGCCAGGGCCGCCGCCGCAAAGCCCGGCGGGCCGAAGATCGTATAGCGGGCCTTGGCCTCCTTCTCGATATACTCGTAAGCGAAACGATGCTGCTGCACGCTGTCGACCTTGGCGATCAGGTCGTTGATCTTCTGGCTGATCGCTTGGGCTGCCGCCTGGTCGCGGATATAATAATCAACCAGGGTGCAGACCTGGATGTCGCCATCCAGGTCCGTATTGACGCCATCGATGAAGTCCATCAAGTCCTGCCGGCGCGTGCTGCGCAGATCGGACGCCACCGAACTGTTGGCGAACAGCGCCTCAATGTCCTGCTGGGTAAACCGCCATTGACCGCCAACCTTCTTGCCGCTGAGCAGACCGTCTTTCAAGTAGTTGCGGATGGTGCGCGAGGTCAGCATCGTCATCCGGGCAATGTCGTCTACCGTATAGAGTTTCTCAAAATCGGCCATGAAGACACCTCCTATCTGCGTTCATTATAATTCATTCAAATTCATTAATCAATACACATTTTCATAATATTTCATATGTGAGGAAGAATTTGAAGTCGACGGACCCATTAACGGTCATGGATGGCGGCAAGCTTTTTAGCCCGCCGAGCGACCAGCAGGTAACCGGTCAATCCAACAGCCCCGAGAATCACGCAAACCAGGAATGCCTGGTCCACCGCGGCATCGGCGGCCCACCCGATGACCGGATTGACGGCAGCGGCCACA
>JAEXPB010000159.1 GCA_023438965.1 Bacillota bacterium
ATCTTGATCAGGGCCCGGAAAATCAGGCCGACGAACAGGCCCATCAGGATGCGGGGGACCAGGCAAAGGATGAAGGTCAGGACCGGGTTGATCCCCATCAGTGTCGTGCCGAAAACATCCATGCCGAAGCACTGGACAAAACTCGTCAGCCCGAACACGGTGCCCAGAACGGCACCGCTCAGCGGGCCGATCAGGACGGCACCTACCACAACCGGTAACGTCAGGAAAGTGATCGAGATGGTACCGACTTTCAGGTACCCGAGCGGCGTGAACGCCATCAGAATGAGGATTGCTGCCAGTATGGCCGTCTGTACCATCCACAGCGTGCGGGAACGGGTCTGGGTATTCATGGTTTGCTCCTTGCTGTCGCCTCACCGCAGTGAGTGCAACGCTTTTATTTATAAAGGCGCGCCGCCTTTATATCAGGATTTCGACCGGCTGTTCAGGAAGTGGATCCGCTTCAGGCCCAGCAGGGCGAGGTGGGGTTCATAACGGATCTCGGTCCGGCGCCGGCAATAGGGTATGATCTGTTCGGCATAGCCGCCGGTTGCCAGTACGGTCAGGCTATCAGTATTCCACTCTTCGGCGATTCGGTCAAGTAGGCCGTCGATCATCGCCGCGTGGCCGTAAATAATGCCGCCGGCCATCGATTCGATCGTGTTTTTACCTAAAAGGTGCCGCGGAGTCTCCAGTGCAATGGCCGGCAGGTCGGACGCCTGGTCCGACAGCGCGTCCAGCGACGAGCGGACGCCGGGGCAGATCAGTACGCCGCAGAGGTCGCCGGCGGCATTGATACCCGCCAGCGTCGTCGCCATGCCCAGATCAAGCAGCACCATCGGGCTGTCGGCCAGGGCAGTCGCCGCAACGGCGTTGGCAACGATGTCGGCGCCGACTTGCGAGGGAATGTCGGTTTTTATATTCAGGCCGGTTTTAACACCCGGTCCGACCAGCATGGGCTTGACCCGCATCAGCCGTTCGACGGCCTGGCACAGCGTGACGGTCAGCGGCCGGACAACCGATGCGATGACCGCGCCGTCGATAGCCGGCAAGTCGACCTGGTACATCGCAAAGATGCTTTGGAGCAGGATGGCATATTCATCGGCGCTCTTATCGCAGCTGGTGGCAATCCGGGAATCGAACACCAGCCGTTCGCCGTCGAAGACACCAAAGGATATATTGGTATTTTTGGCATTACAGGCAAACAGCACAACAGTCATCCTTTCCGGACCCGGCGGCCGGCAAAATCGCCGTCAGCGGGCCTCAGTCCTTATTGTACCATGATTGGCCGCAGGCTTGTTGGGCTTGCGTCGGGCATGGTAAAATAAAAGCATCAGATTAGCTCCACCTGGGGAGGGATAGCCAATGTCAAGGATTCTGGTCGAAGTCTGCGCCGGCACGCAATGCACGCTCATGGGCGCCATGGACATCATCAGTGCGGTCGAAGGGTTGCGCGAACTGCAGCTGGAACGGGATCCAGCCTGCGAGATCGAAATCCGGCCGGTTTCCTGCACATTGGCCTGCAACAGCGGTCCGGATGCGCCAATCGTTATCATCAATGGCGAAACAATGACCAGGACCGACCCGGAAAGCGTCATGGCCAAAATCCTGACGGTTGCCGCCCAGTGCGGCTGCCTGCCAGAATAGCCGGCTGCAGGGCCATTGCAGCGACGAGGTGACCGGATATGCGGGGAATCTATACGCCAATCACCAAAATCAGGCGCCAGGTCTTCTCGGAAATCGCCCGTTTCGCCTACGAACGCGAACTGGACAGTACAGACTTCGCCGCACTCAGTGAAGCGCCATACCGGATCATACCCGGCGAGGTGCCGCTGTATCGCGACAGCATTCACAAGGAACGCGCCATCATCAAGGAACGCCTGCGCCTGGCGCTGGGATTGCCGCAGCGTCCCGCCGATGCCTATTACCCGTTTACCGAAGACATGGCCGGCAATACGGCGATCGATCCGCGTTTCGACCAACCGCTCGTGAACATCATCCCCTTTGCCTGCGAAGCCTGTCCGACCGATCGGTTCCTGGTTTCGAACAATTGCCGGAAATGCCTGGCGCACCCCTGCACCTCGGTTTGTCCGGTCAAGGCCATCACCATCGGCCGCTACGCGGCGATCATCGATAATGCCGTCTGTATCCGCTGCGGCCGCTGCCTGCAAGCCTGCCCCTACCAGGCGATCATCCGGACCGGTCGCCCATGCGCCGAGGCTTGCGGCGTCGATGCCATCGAGAGTGACGATATTGGCCGGGCCAGGATCAACCAGGATAAATGCGTTGCTTGCGGTCTGTGCATTGTCAGCTGCCCGTTCGCCGCGATAACCGACAAAACCGAGCTCTTCCAGCTGATCACCGCCATGCGGCAGGGCAGCCGGGTCTATGCCGCGCTCGCGCCGTCATTCGTCGGCCAGTTCGGTCCCCTCGCCACGCCGGGCAAGATCATCAGCGGCCTGCAAGCGCTGGGCTTCCTGGATGTCGTCGAGGTAGGCCTGGGGGCGGACATCGGCTCCCTGCACGAAGCGGACGAATTCCTGCACAAGGTGACCGGCGGCCAGGATTTCCTGGGCACATCCTGTTGCCCGGCCTGGGTCAACATGGCCCGCAAGCATTTCGCCGATCTCGGCGGCCGGATCGCCAGCTCGCACACGCCGATGGTCGCCACGGCCCAGCGGATCAAGGAACGTGATCCGGCAGCCCGCGTCGTCTTCATCGGCCCCTGCGTGGCCAAGAAGCTGGAGGCGCTGGAGCCGGAGGTTCGGCCCTATGTCGACTATGTCATCACCTTTGAGGAATTGATGGGCATGTTCAGTGCCCGCTTGATCGAGCTGAACGACCAGCCGGAAACCAGCCAGGCCGTACTGGCCTCACGCGACGGCCGCAATTACGCCTGCGCGGGCAGTGTCGCGGCTGCCGTGGCGGCCTGCGTCAAGCGCCGTCAGCCGGAGCGGGTCATACCGACCCTGCAGGCCGACAACCTGCGTGATTGCCGGAAAATGCTGCTTCTGGCCCGGGCTGGCAAAACGCCGGGGCACTTGCTGGAAGGCATGGCCTGTCCGGGCGGCTGTATCGGCGGGCCGGGTACCCTGATGCCGCTGCAGAAAGCCGGCGTCGCCATCAAGCAATTTGCCGGGGCGTCGCCCTATGCCACCGCCGCTGACAATCCGGCAGTCACGGGCGATCCGGGCTGAACCGGCCGCAGAATCCATCAAGCCAGCCGTCAACCCGCCCATTCTTACCAATGAGCGGGTTATTTCATTTGCTGCCTGCTTTCGTCCGTTCACGGTGAATAACCAAACTCCGGAAATGTTATTCAACTGTCATCCGTTTTTAACCGTAATAATGTTTGACATTAATTCCGGGAGGTAGCCGGCTATGCCGAATAACGTCATTTCAGGCAAAAAGCAATCCATCAGCACGAAGATTACCTTGATTGTGGTGATCTTAATGATTTTGATCTGTACCCTGATCTGTTCGGTCAGCATCGTCAAGCACCGGCAGCAAGTCATCAGCCTGAAAACCGATCAAGCCGCGGCAATCGCCAAAATGGCGGCCGCCCTGATCGATGGCGACCAATTTGCCGAACTGGCAGCCGGCGATTCGCCTAACGACTTTTATGAAACAGCTAAAGCCATCCTGTCCAAAATGAAAGCCGCCTCGGATGTCGTCTACCTCTACACGGTCGTTCCGGATATCCGCAACCAGGTCATGCACTATATTGCTGAGGGTCAGACGGCTGACGATGATCCGGCCGATATCTACGATTTCGACACGCCGGAGGATTTTGGCAGCACGTTCGATTCTGCCGAACAGGCCAACGGCTTTGAAACCGCATATGCCGCCAACAAGGTCTTTGACAGCGGCATGTACACTGATGTGAAATATGGCCTGCTCGAAACCGTCTTTGCCCCGATCGTCGGTTCCGATGGCCAGGTCAAGGGCATGGTCGGCGCCGATATCGACGCCAAGGCCATGATCAGCGAGGCGAACCAGCTGATGTATCTGCTGTTTGCCATCGCCGGGTGCGGCTTTCTGGTCATGCTGCTGCTTTCGAACGCGATGATCCGCCGCAAGATCATCCGGCCGCTCCAGCAGATCGTGTTTGCTGCGGAAACCTTGGCGCGGGGCGATGTCGAGGTGAATGTCCAGGTCATTTCGAATGACGAAGTTGGCCAGTTGGCCGCCTCCTTTCAGGCAATGATCGAGACCATCCGGGAGCAGTCGCAGGCTGCCCAAATGATTGCCGTCGGTAATCTGGCCATTCTGGTCACGCCCAAGTCGGAGCAGGACCTGCTTTCGCGCAGCCTGATCGATGTCGCGCAGAACATCCGCAGCCTGTCCGCAAGCATCATGACCCTTACGGCGGCGGCTGTTGCAGGCCAGCTGCACACCCGCGCCGATGTCACCAGGCACCAGGGCGATTATGCCAGAGTCATCGAGGGTGTCAACGCCACGCTGGATGCCATTACCGATCCGATCCGCGAAGCCGCCGGCGTTTTGCGGGAAATGGCCTGCGGTAATCTGCAAAAGCGAG
>JAEXPB010000179.1 GCA_023438965.1 Bacillota bacterium
TGCCCGGCGGCGGTTTCCAGCTGCAGACCAGCCGCGGCCCGATGGATTGCCGGATCCTGGTCAATGCCGCCGGCGTCTATGCCGACGTGATCAACAATCAGCTCAGCCAGGACCAATTCAAGATTAAACCGCGCCGCGGCGAGTATTGGATGATTGACAAGTCTTTCGCCAAGACGTTTTCGGCGACGATTTTCCAACTGCCGACCGCGATGGGCAAAGGTATTCTGGTATCGCCGACGGTTGAAGGCACCATGATCCTGGGGCCGACCGCCCAGGACATCAGCGACCGGGAAGACGTCCGGACAACTTCGGAAAAGCTGGACGAGATCCTGCGGATCGCTTCGCTCAGCTGGGCGCAGATTCCGCGCCGTAATTTCATCACGACCTTCGCCGGCATCCGGGCGCACTGCGACCGGGATGATTTCATCCTGGGCGAGGCGCCGGATGTGCCTGGCCTGATCAATGCCGCCGGCATCGAATCACCGGGGCTGACTGCTGCGCCGGCGATTGCCGTCGAACTGGCCGATTTGATTGTTTCCCGTCTGGATGCCCGCCGTAAAGCCGAATTCAAGCCACCCTGGCCGGTGGCGCCTCATTTCCGCTTCATGACCAATTCGGAGCGCCAGGCGGCCATCGACCGGGAACCGATGTATGGCCGGATCATCTGCCGCTGCGAGCAGATATCGGAAGCGGAGATCCGGGCGGCAATCCGCCGTCCGGTCGGCGCCACAACGCTGGATGGCGTCAAGCGGCGTACCCGGGCCGGCATGGGCCGCTGCCAGGGCGGTTTCTGCACGCCGCGGGTGCTGGACATCCTCAGCGAGGAGCTGGGCGTGTCGCCGCTGGAACTGACCAAGTTCGGCGGCCAGTCCCACATTCTCACCGGTCGTGTCGGTGAAGGCAGCATCCAGGTCGGAGGTGGCGAACATGCTTGAACAACCGATTCAAACCGATTTGTTAATTATCGGCGGCGGTCCGGCCGGCATGGCGGCGGCAATTGCCGCCTGGGATGCCGGCTGCCGGAACCTGCTGATCCTGGAACGCGACGAGCGCCTGGGCGGCATCCTGCCCCAGTGCATTCATAACGGGTTTGGCCTGCATCGCTTCAAGGAAGAATTGACCGGTCCCGAATATGCCAGCCGCGATGTTCTGGCGGTTCAGGAACGCCAGATACCCTACCAATGCGGCACGATGGTCCTGGAAGTAACCCGCGGACGCCTGGTGACCGCGGTCAGCCCCCGGCACGGCCTGCAGCAATTCCAGGCCGGCGCGATTATCCTGGCCATGGGTTGCCGGGAAAGGCCGCGCGGTGCGCTGGGCATCCCCGGCACCCGCTGCAGCGGCATCATGACGACCGGAACGGCCCAGCGGCTGGTCAACCTGGAAGGTTACATGCCCGGCCGGAAGATCGTTATCCTGGGCTCCGGCGATATCGGTCTGATCATGGCCCGCCGCATGACCTTTGAAGGCGCGCAGGTCATCGCTTGCGTCGAGATCATGCCTTATTCGAGCGGCCTGACCCGGAATGTAGTCCAGTGCCTGCAGGACTTCGGCATTCCGCTGCTCCTGAATCATACGGTCGTCGACATTCAAGGCGACGAACGCCTGACGGGCGTCACGATCGCTGCGGTTGACCCGGAAAACCGGCGGATTGTGCCCGGCACGGAAGAGCATATTGACTGCGACACGCTCCTGCTTTCGGTCGGGTTGATCCCGGAAAATGAGTTGTCCCGCCAGGCAGGCGTCACTTTATCCGATGTCACCCAGGGGCCGGTCGTCGACCAGAACCTGGCGACAGACATCCCGGGCGTTTTCGCCTGCGGCAACGTGCTGCATGTCCATGACCTGGTTGATGAAGTGTCGGCGGAAGCCAGCCGGGCCGGTCAGGCTGCCGTCCGCTGGCTGTCGGCCGCACAGCAGCCGGCCGGTACGGCAATCCCGATCCTGGACGGCCGGGGCGTGCGCGGCGTTGTTCCGCAATATTACTCCCGGCCGGCAGACAGTGCGGCCAAGCAGCAGCCGATCCGGATCAGCTTCCGGCCGGATGCCGTTTACCGCAGGACAACCGTCCGGATTGACGCCGATGGGCAGCCGCTGGCTCGATTCAAGAAACTGGTCCTCGCACCTGGCGAGATGGCCGCGGTTGACCTGGATCCCGGTTTGCTGCCGGCTGGTCCGATCAGCCATATATCCGTCCAGGTGGAGGTGAAGCCATGAAAGAGTTGATTTGCATTGGCTGCCCGATGGGCTGCATGCTCCAGATCGATGTGGACGGCCGCAATATCCGCAGCATCCAGGGCAATGTCTGTGCCCGCGGCAAGCAATACGCCCAGGATGAAATACTGGAACCGCGCCGGATGGTGACCAGCCTCGTCATCGCCGAAGGCAGCCGCATCCCGCTGAGCGTCCGAACCCGGACAGCGATTCCCAAAGCTCTGATCGGTGACTGCCTGCGCGAAATCCGCAAGCTCCGGGCCACCTTGCCGGTTAAGATCGGCGATGTGATCCAGGCCGATATCCTGGGCACCGGTGTCGATCTGATCGCCACCCGTAACCTGCCGGACGCTCAAGACGCTTGCCGTGCGGCGGCCAATGACGCATAATAATTGCATAACGCGCGGCAGCCGGGCAGGCCGGTAAAACCCGGCCTGGCCGCGGCCGGCAAAGGAACGGTGAAGGCAACATGGACCAGCAGCAATTGATTGATGAAATCATTGCCAATCCGGTCATCGCGGCAGTCCGGGACGACCGGCATCTGGAGCAAGCCCTGGCCAGCCCGGTCAGCACGGTTTTCCTGCTTTCCGGATCGATCAACACCCTGGGCGACAGCTGCCGCCGGCTGATGGGCTCCGGCCGGCACTGCTTTCTCCACGTTGATCTGATCGAGGGACTGCGACCGGACCAGCAGGGAATGAGTTACATTGCCAGTCAATTCCGCCCGACCGGGGTGATCACCACCAAGCCGGCTTGTGTCAAATGGGCCCAGTCTCTTGGTCTTTTGGCGGTTCAACGGATTTTCCTGCTCGATTCCACCGCGTTGCAGGACGGCATCCGCCACATCCAGACCAATCCGCCGGATCTGGTTGAAGTGATGCCCGGTGTTTCGCCCAAAGCGATCGGCTTGGCGGTCCGGGCTTTTGGCCGGCCGCTGATCGCCGGCGGCCTGATCAGCACCCGCGAAGAGGTTTATGCCGCTCTGGCGGCCGGTGCGCTGGCCGTCTCGACCAGCGAAGCGGAGCTATGGTGCCTGTAAATAAGCAATAACCAAGAACTCGTCAACTTAGGAAGGAGATCATCATGTCTTTGCCAATCCCTCAGCCAGCTACCTTGATGCAATATGCCAAGGCCCGTTTTCAATGCGCTTGCGGGCATGAGCATGCCACCGACATTCAGAAAATCATGGCCGGTCCGCAAGCGGTACGCGAAATGGCCGGCCTGCTGGCCAGCCAAACCGGGCGTTCCGGTCGGCGGCTCGATCCGCAGCAGGACGAAATCCTGATCATCACAGACGAGAATGCCTGGCAGGCGGCCGGCACAGCCGTTGAGGCCGCCCTGGCGCCGTTAGCCTTCAAGGTGCGCCGCCATGTTTTCCCGGGCCAGCCGACGCTGGTTCCGGACGAAAAGGCCATCTTTGACGCGCTGAATGCGCTGACGCCGGCAACCGGCCTGCTGATTGCCGTCGGATCGGGCACCCTGAACGACACGACCCGTTTCGTCAGCTTCAAGACCGGCTTGCCCTATTATATCGTGGCCACAGCGCCTTCCATGGACGGCTATGCCTCTTCGGTATCGGCGCTGATCCATAACAATCTGAAAATCACCTATGATGTTTGGGGCGCCGCGGCAATCATCGCCGATCCGGCCCTGCTCGGAACCTGCCCGGCGGTGATGCTGGCCGCCGGTCTGGGCGACATACTGGGCAAGTATTCGGCAATCTGCGATTGGCGGCTGAGTGCGATCGTCGAACAGGAGTATTACTGCCCGGACATCGCCGACCTGGTGCTCCAGACCGCCGGCACGGCCCTGGCGAATGCGCCGGCCCTGGCCGAGCGATCGCCGGCGGCAGTGCAGCAGATCATGGACGGCCTGCTGATGACCGGCATCACCATGAGCTATGCCGGCAACTCCCGGCCGGCTTCCGGCGCCGAGCATCATTTGTCGCATTTCTGGGAAATGGCCTTCCAGCGCCTGGGTCGCCCGGCCGTTCTGCACGGCAGCAAAGTCGGGCTGGGGGAAATTGTGATCAGCCGGTTATACCAGCATCTGCTGAACCTGGAGCCGGACTTCGCCGCGGCGCGCGCCGGGCTGGCCCGCTGCGACTTTGCCGCCTGGTCGTCGGACATCCGGCGGGTTTATCAGGATAGCGCCGATGAAGTGATCGCCCTGGAGAAAAAGAGCGGGAAGAATGATCCGCGGCATATCGCCGCCCGCACCGACGCTCTGGAAGCCAATTGGCCCCGCCTGATGGCGATTGTCCGGCAAACCATGCCGGATCCGGCAGCGATCCGTACGGCCTTGCGGCTGGCCGGCGGCGCCGTCACACCGGCCGGATTGGGAATCGAGGGCGCCCTGGTCGACAATGCGGTACGATTTGCCAAAGAACTGCGCAACCGCTATACCGTCCTGCAGCTATATGCCGATCTCGGTTTGACCGAGGAGGCGGTTCGGATCACGCGCGAACTCTTCGCCGAATAACCGGCGCCGATCGGCCTGCCCGGACTGGTTGACTTAATTATAATCCCCGCTGTAGCGGACCAGCGAGACAGACAGGATCCCGTTGACCTTCTGCAAATCTTCGATAAAGCGGGTATCCGGCTTCCCCAGCACAATCTCGGCCACCACCTCCATACCCTTGGCGGTGGCCGTTTTGCTTTTCAGGCGGAATTTGGGCAAATACTGCTGCAGATCGCCCCGGAACTGGTCGTTGTAGCGAACAACGATCAGGTATGGTTTCCGTCGCAGGCCGGATTGCAGGGCGGTGACCAGGAGCATGATGACCGACAGGATCAGGCCGCCGACAATCGCCAGTTCGAAAAAGCCGGCGCCGGTGGTCAGACCCAGGGCGATCGCCCAGAACATGAAGGCGATGTCCAGCGGATCTTTGAGCGCCGTCCGGAAACGCACGATCGACAACGCGCCAACCATACCGAGTGACAACACGATATTGGAGCTGATCGGCATGATGATCAGCGCGGTCACCAGCGAAACCATCAGCAGCGCTGTGCCGAAAGTCCGGTTGAAGAGCGCGCCGCGGTAGGTGATCCGGTAGATGACCAGGATCAGGGCGCCCATCGCCAGCGCAACAGCAAAGGTGGTCAGGATGCGTTTCAGATCGAGCGGTTGGTTGGTGTTGATTTGCAGCAGTTTCAGCAGCGCTTCTTTCATGGATCAAACCTCCGGTCATCTTATCGTCTGGTTGCGGCAACTGCCCGTTCAGGCGGGCCTGGCGGCATTGGCTTCAGCTCTGGTCTTCCCATTGCCGGGTCCGGCAAAATCCGGCGCACTGGACATACTTGCTGACCGCCAGTTGACTGACGCCGGGCCCGGACAGCAGGGAACGGATAAAATCCGGCAGAAAGCGGTCGAACTTGACTTCCAGAATTACCTGGCCGGGAGCGAGAACCGGCAGCAGTCCGGCTGCCGGATCCCACAGATCCTGACGGTAAATGCCGGTGGCCAGGTGCCGGTCGAAGGTGATGCGGACATTGCCGTCCGGCCAGACCAACGGCAGGCGATCATAATCGACCAGCAGCAGCGGCGCCAGCAGACGGCTGCGGATCTCGGCGTAAAAGCCCGCCAGGAGTTCGCTTTCCCGGCGGTCCAGCGGTGATGCCGCCGCCGGATCGGGAAGCAGGGAAGCCTCGAGCAGGCCTTCCGGGTCACCGGCCAGCAAGCGGTCGACCAGGGAGCGCTCCAGCCGGCAAGCCTGCTTGCAGGTCAGGTTGCCGGATTTGAGCTTCTTCTCGAGATGGATCACCGTATCGTTGTCATTGTAAATGCGGATCCGGTATTTATGCCGGGGATCCGTTCCGGCGAGCTTGTCGGAAATACCGCTGCGGCTGGCGTCGTCAAAATAGAGGCTGCGAATCTGGTAGCCGCAGAAACCGTCCGGATCGCCTTGCGCATGATGGTCGCCGTGCAGAATCGGCCGCAGGCTGAAATACAAGCTATGGAATGTGGCTTCATCGATCAGGAATTTCAACTCATGCCGCCAATGCATCAGTAATCCTCCGGGAACAGCTCATGCATCTGCCGGGTGGTCAGATTGAAGGACTCCTGCAGGATGGCCAGCATACGGGTGCGTTTTTCCGCGGTGATCTGCCGCAGCGTCGCCACATTGGCCTGCCAGGCGGCCAGAGAGGAAGGTCCCTGCCAGCGGGCGATCTGGCGCGGCATCTCGCTGCTGATCCGGGCAGTCATGCCATCCAGGATGCCCAGCATCCGGTCGGTCCGGAAGGTGGTATTCAGCAGTTGGGCGTACCGGGCAATGAATTGGGCCTGGAAGGATGGATTCTCCATCAGCTTGACCTGCAGGGTGGAATCGAAATTATTCTGCTGCCCGTGGCCGGCCGGGTCCAGCAGGTCATATTTCAGAATATTGATTTTATAGGTAGTCGGGAAAAGGGCCCAATCCAGGTCATAAAAGGCCCAGCGCCATTGGCCGCCAGCCTGGCGCTCGCACCAGAACTTCTTGTTGCCGGAGTCGAGATTATTGAAGAATGTCTCGGCGATGATCCAGTCCATCAGGCTCTGCTCGTCGATCAGAGACAAGACATGCCGGTAGGCCGCTTCATTGCGCAGGTCGTTGTTCCTGGCATACTCGAGCAGGGACTTGTAGGCGGTTAGGTCGCCGCTGAGGACGATCGTGTTACCCTTGATGATGTCCACATTGTCCGGATCGGCACCATAATGGGCAGCGGCGTAATATTCGTCGATATTCTCCCGGATCTCGTACAGGCCGTAATAGTCGCCGTTGACATAGAGGACGCAGGGCCGCCAGTCCATGGTCTCCACTTCCAGATCGTCCTCGATGACCTCGGACATGAAAGCATCGCGCAGCTTGGAGATTTTCCAGTCCTGGCCGGAAGTGCGCAGGATCAGCCGCTTGAAGACGGTCACATCATTATCCGGGAAAAAGGGGTAAATGACCTGGCCGTCGCCGTAACACTCGCGGAGCGTCAATTCGAGGGATTTCTGCCGTTCCTTGCGGCTGTAGGCGCCATGCAGGGCGACCCCGGCGGTGAAGCCGGTGCCGGGCGTGCCATCAGCCTCATAGTAGCTGATTTCAGCGGCATGTTCCAGATTGGCTTTGTAATTTGCCCAGAT
>JAEXPB010000195.1 GCA_023438965.1 Bacillota bacterium
ACCAGCTGCAGCCCGGGCTGGATCAAGTATGTCGAGCATTTTTACGGTGAACTGCTGCCGCATCTGTCGACCTGCAAATCACCGCACATGATGCTGGGCGCGCTGGTCAAGTCCTGGTTTGCAGCCAAAGCCAACATTAAACCGTCTGATCTGTTCGTGGTCTCGGTCATGCCCTGTACGGCCAAGAAATTTGAAATCACCCGGCCGGAAATGGTCAATAATGGCGTGCGCAATGTAGATGCCGTCCTGACAACCCGTGAACTGGCCCGGATGATCAAGGAAGCCGGCATCGATTTCTGTAGCCTGCCGGATGGCCAGTTTGACTCGCCGATGGGCTTGTCAACCGGCGCCGCCGATATCTTCGGCACGACCGGCGGTGTGATGGAGGCTGCTCTGCGTACCGTTTACGAAGTCGTCACCGGCCGGCCGCTGCCGTTTGAGAAGCTGCATGTGTCGCCAATCGTCGGCCTGGAACGGATCAAGACCGCGACTATCCTGCTGACCGGCCTGAAGCCGGAATGGTCGTTCCTGGAGGGCGTGCCGGTCAAGATCGCCGTGACGAACGGCCTGGCCGGAGCCGCGCAGCTGATGGAGGAAATTGCCGCCGGCACGAGCGAATATCTCTTTATCGAGGTCATGGGCTGTCCGGGCGGCTGTATCAGCGGCGGCGGCCAGCCGCGGCTGACCACCCAGGATGTCCGCCAGCAGCGGCTCAAGGCGATTTATCAAGAGGACGAAGGCAAGCCGCTCCGCAAGTCGCATGAAAACCCGGATATTCAGACCTTATATGCCGATTTCCTCGGGCAGCCTTGCGGCCATCGCTCGCATGAGCTCCTGCACACGACCTATACGAAACGGAGCCGGATCTAGAGGATCCGGCTGGCTGGGGCGGCGATCAGGTCCGGACGCCCTGCTGCAGAAGCAGCAACGTCACTTGATCGCCAACATCCGGACCAATGCCGTCCGGGCACCGTCGCTGACGACCGGCGGTATGTCAATGACATACTGGTTCTTGAGCAAGGCGTCGCGCACACTCGTGAGCGACGTCTTCTTCATGTTCGGGCAAACCAGCCCGGGTGCCAGCAGATAGAAAGTCTTGTCCGGATTGTTATGGCGCAGTTTCCAGAACACGCCCATCTCGGTGCCGATCAGGAATTTCTGCGCCGGGCTCTGCGTGGCGTAGTCGATGATCTGCTTGGTGCTGCCGACAAAGTCGGCCTGCTGCCAGATTTCCGGCTGGGTTTCCGGATGCACCAGCAGCAGGGCGTCCGGATGGGCCTGCCGGGCGGCGGCGACTTCGCTGGCCTTGACCCGGTGATGGGTGATGCAATAGCCGGGCCAGAGATGGGTTTTTTTCTCGGGGACCTGGCGCGCGACATATTGGCCCAGGTTCTGGTCAGGCACGAACAGGATCTCGCTGGCGGCCAGCGAGCGGACGACGGCGATGGCATTGGAGGATGTGCAGCAGATATCGGACTCGGCTTTGACTGCGGCCGAGGAATTGATGTAGCAAACGACGGCGACGCCCGGGTGTTCGTTCTTCCAGGCCCGCAGGTCATCGGCGTCGACCATGTCGGCCATCGGGCAGCCGGCGTCGCGCTCGGGCAACAGCACGGTCTTCTCCGGCGACAGGATCTTGGCGCTTTCCGCCATGAAGTGGACACCGCAGAAGACGATCACCGCTGCCGGTGAATCGGCGCAATGGCGGGCCAGGGCGAAGGAATCGCCGACCACGTCCGCGATAGCCTGGACTTCGTCGCGCTGATAATTGTGAGCGACGATGATCGCATCCCGTTCGGCCTTGAGCCGACAGATCTCTGCCTGCAGGGCGGCTTGGGAATCCTGTGGTTGTTGATTGTCGGGCATGGCTGCTCTCCTGTCCTTGCGACCGACGCCGCCAGGCGGCTGGCCGGTCGCGGGGTGTTGCTTGGCTTATGGTTGATTCTAGAATGCGGCGGGGAGGATGTCAACAAGGTATAGATAAAGCCCGCAGTCTGCCAGGATAGACAGACAGACGATTTGAACTGTCGCATATTCTGCGACAACTGAATATAACAACAAACAGTAGTGAACCCGTATTATGAAAAAGACCGCATCAGCCAATCCCGCACTTCCGGCAGGTCGGCGCAGCGGACAGCTGCGGGTCGTGCAACATCGTCTTCCGGCTGGCGGCAGTTGACCAGGATGCCGGGGATGCCAACGGCTTGCGCGCCGATGATATCGGCCACCGGATTATCGCCGATCATGAAGCAGGTCGCGGGATGACCGGCGGCTTCCCGGGCCAGTTGGTAAATTTCTGCCCGCGGTTTGTCATAACCGACCAGAGCGGAGACAATAGACGCGGTGAAGAACTGCCCGATGCCGATGGCCTGGCAGATGTCGGCCAGTTCGGGGAAATTGTTGGAGACCAGGATGTGCTGCCAGCCGGATTGCTTCAACTCGGCCAGCACCTGGACCGCGCCATCGAACAACTCGTAATTGGCCGGATCCAGGATCCGGCCGCGCACCAGCGGTACAATCTGGTTGATCAGATGGTCGGCAAGACCGCAGCGGCGATAGGTGTTCACGAACAGCCGGGCGACATGGAGCCACCAATCATCCGGCTGGGTGATGGCCAAATAGGTTCGTTCCGGATGGTTCCAGGGGAAACCGTCATTGTCCAGATGGCGGCGGATATCGGCCAGCGTCAGGCCACAGTCGGGCTGGACGGTCAAGGCCGCCTGAAGCAGGTTCCAGCTCCAGATGGAGCCTGGTTTGATCAAGGTGCCATGAAAATCCCAAAAGAGCGTGCGCGGCATCAGCAGTTACCCCCGCCAGCAGTTTATCATGACCGGTGAGGGCTTGTGAAGCGCATTTCGCCGGCGTACAATCAATAGATATGAATAAGATAAGCAGGAGACAAGCTATGGATAGGCGAACCATACCAGCTATCGACATGCACTCGCATTACAATCATGGCAGCCGGCAGGACACCCGGACCAGTGAAATATACCGGGCTGATCTGGATTATCTGAAACAGATGAACCAGGCGGCGAATATCGCCATCACCTTTTATAGCAGCTTTGCCGCCGTATTATCACCGGAGTCGGTGGTGGAAGAGAATGAGCATGCTTTTGCACTGGCGCAGCAACTGGATTGGGTTTACCAATGGGTGGTGGTTGATCCGCGCCAGGAGGAAACCATCCGGCAAGCCCGGCAGATGCTGCCAGACCGGAAATGCATCGGCATCAAAATCCACCCGCTCAGTCATGGGTATTCGATCTTTGATCATGCGGACCGCTTGTTTGCCCTGGCCGCGGAATACCAGGCCGTGGTGCTGATGCATCCCGAGACTCCGGCGGGCATGCCGGCGCTCACTGACCGTTACCCGACCATGAAGCTGATCATTGCCCATCTGGGATCGACCGGCCATGTAGAGGCCATCCGCAATTCCCGCTGGGGCAACATCTATGTCGATACGTCCGGTGAAGCCAGCAAGAACAACCGGATTATCGAATATGCCGTGGAACAGGCCGGATCGGATCATATCCTCTTCGGCACAGACACGTATGCCGCAGCGTTCCAGCGCGGCCGCATCGAATACGCCTTGATTGATGAGGAGGCCAAGCTGAATATCCTGTGCCGCAATGCGCAGTCGCTCTTTGGCGATAAGCTTTCGCAGGCAAGTGAACAATCTGACCAACAGCCGGGAGGTGGCAGGGCATGAAAACGATCGGTAATCTAGTATGGTTTCTTTTGGGCGGCTTCATTCTGGCTTTGGGCTGGGCTTTAGCCGGCTTGCTGTGCTGCCTGACCATCGTCGGCATACCGCTGGGCGTGCAATGTTTCAAATTTGCCGAACTGGCTTTGTGGCCCTTCGGCCGCGACATCAGCTACGACCGCATGGGCGCGGTATCTCTGCTGGCCAATATCCTGTGGATCGTTTTCTGCGGCCTGGAACTGGCCATGACTGCGGCCGCTTTCGGCCTCGTTTTCTGCGTGACGATCATTGGCATTCCCTTTGGCCTGCAATATTTCAAATTTGCCAGGCTGGCCTTGATGCCATTCGGCGCCCGCGTGGTTTGAACGGAACAAGTTCACGGGTAAAGCAGTATGGTCCGTTACAGTGTCCAACATCGGATGTATGAAAAATAACCAGTAGCGTCAGCACCATTTTTATGGTAAAAATATTTTAGTACACTTGCTTAATAATTTAGCTTCCGGCGTCGCCCGATGGGACCAATCATGAAAGGCCAGCGGAAAGCTTGAAGGAACATCCAAAGGTGGTAGATTTTATGCTGAAAATCGTCAATACCCGCTGTGAATATCGCTTGAATCCGCTGGGCCTGGATAATCTGGTGCCACGCTTTTTCTGGCAGCTGGCCGCCGATGCACCGCGCACGCTCCAGGACAGTTACCGGATCCAGGTGGCGCTTGATCCGGACTTTGCGAACCTGGTCTGGGACACCGGCCGGGTTGCCAGCGACCAATCCATTCAGATCCCTTACGCCGGATCAGAACTGCAGCCGAAAACGCGGTATTGGTGGCATGTACGGGCTTGGGACAGAGCAGGAATTGAGTCGGATTTCACCCAAGGCGACTGGTTCGAGACCGGTCTGATGTCATCAGAAAATTGGCAAGCCGAATGGATCACGCCGGTCCGCCAGGAAACCCGCCAAAGCGGTTGTCCGATATTCCGCGGCAGCTGCATCCTGCGCGACGGCATCCGGTCGGCCCGCATTTACGCCACCGCGGCCGGCGTTTACGAATTGCATGCCAACGGCAGCCGCATCGGCGAAGACCAGATGGCCCCTGGCTGGACAACCTACCTGAAACGCCACCAGTACCAGACCTACGATGTGACAGCCCTGGTTCGCCCCGGCGTGAACGCCCTGGGCGCGATCCTGGCGCCGGGCTGGTATCTGGGCGACATGCGCTGGAACAAGACCCACAATTATTACGGCGATGACATGGCGCTGCTCTTCCAGCTGGAGATTACCTATGCCGACGGCTCCCGTCAGGTGATCTGCGCCGATGAAAGCTGGCGGGTGACCGGCGCCGGTCCGCTGCGGATGTCAGAAATCTATCATGGCGAAACCTATGACGCGCGCCTGGTTATGCCCGGCTGGAACGAGCCGGATCATGACCTGACCGGTCCGGCCTGGGAGTCGGTCCGCCAGGCCAACCTGGGCAAAACCCAGCTGATCGCCCAGGAAAATCTGCCGGTGCGCCGGATCGAAGAAATCACGCCGATCGCCCTGTTCAAGACGCCGGCCGGCCAGACCGTTGTCGATATGGGGCAGAATATGGTCGGCCGCGTGCGTCTGACCGTCGACGGGCAGGCCGGCGACCAGGTCGAGATCGTGCATTTCGAGGTCCTGGACAAGGATGGCAATGTCTATCTGGACAACCTGCGCAAGGCGAAGCAGACGCTGCGCTATACCCTGAAAGGCGGCGGGCCGGAGGTTTATGAGCCATGCTTCACCTTCATGGGCTTCCGCTACCTGGCGATCCGGCAGTTCCCGGGTGAACTGACCCTGGAAAGCCTGCGCGGCATTGTGCTGCACAGCGACCTGGCATCCACCGGCACCTTCGAATGCTCCGAACCGCTGCTCAACCAGCTGCAGCACAATATTCTCTGGGGCCAGAAAGGCAATTTCCTGGATGTGCCGACCGACTGCCCGCAGCGCGACGAACGCCTCGGCTGGTTGGGCGACGCCCAGGTTTTCATCCGGACGGCTTGCCACAACATGAACGTCGCGCCGTTCTTTACAAAATGGCTGCATGACCTGGCTGCCGACCAGCGCGCCGACGGCGCCCTGCCGCACGTCGCGCCGAACATCCTGGATTGGGACGCCGTTTTCTTCAACGATGGGCTGGATAAGTCGGAAATGCAGGAAAACAACACCTCAGCCGCCTGGGCCGACGCCGTGATCATCTGCCCGTGGACACTCTACCTCTGCTACGGCGATGCGGCCATCCTGCGCGACACCTATCCGGCCATGCAGAAGTACATCGACCATATCTACAAAACCGGCGACAATCCGTACCTTTGGCACACCGGCTTCCATTTCGGCGACTGGCTGGGCCTTGACTCACGCGAAGGTACGTATGTCGGCGCGACCGACATCTATCTGATCGCCACCGCGTTCTATGCCTATT